>DASPUC010000027.1 GCA_035623075.1 Nitrospiraceae bacterium
AAATAGCGGCCGCGCAGGAGGTGGGGGGATCAGTCTCAATGAACATAGGCGCCTTCTACTTCGACTCAAAAGACGATGTCACCCAATTTCTCTGGTTTAAATTTTCTTCATCTCAAATTGATGTTTACAAAGCAGCTCAAACAATGACCTTAAATCTCCAAGTCTACGACAAGGTCAGGGCAGCAGTTTTGGAGAAATTAGGCAATCTAGCGCAGGATTACGTTAATAACATCAGCATATAAGTGCTAAGCTATCAAGCATGTCGCATTGATTTGGAATGTTAGCGGCGGGTTGATTCCCCCTTTAGAAAATCCCGTTGGGGACACCACCGTTTCTTCCTCCGATCTCCTTCGTCCCATAGATTACCGTGACCGCTTCCGCTCGTTCGGCGAACCGTGCTCTTCAACGTATGGGTTGAGGAAAGTCGTTTAGGCCGAGGAGCTGGAGTTGAGTTTGCTCGGAGGGAGGGCTACACTCAGCGCTCGTTTCTGCAATCTTTGCAATGATCTCTATTTCTCAGAGGGATTCTCTCAGGGTCAAGGAGGAGATGATGAGAGACAGACCGACTCTTGTATGGGTCTTGGCCTTGCTCATGGGTGGCGTGTTTGCGATTGGCGCGGCTGAGTCGCAGGTTGGGAAGGCAGGGGACAAAGACAAGAAGGACCAGGAGGAGGTGGTTTTCCCCATGTCTGAACCGAAAGGGATCGATGGGGCGCCGATGGTGTTCATTCCTGCAGGTTGTTTCACCATGGGGACCAACAACATCGGCTCAGAGGCGAACCAGGGGTTTCCCAATGAGGGTCCGGAGCACGAAGTCTGCTTGAAGGACTACTTTCTCGATCAATTTGAAGTCACGGTCGAGCGTTATATGAAATTTGTGGAAGCTACCAAGCATGATCCTCCATCTCTTTTGGATGATGATGCGATGACGTCAGCTGCCGATCGGCCGGTAGTGGATGTCTCATGGCTCGATGCCGAGGCTTATTGTAAATGGGCCGGCAAGCGCTTACCTACTGAAGCGGAATGGGAAAAGGGGGCGCGCGGGAATGAGGCGCGCCGTTTCCCGTGGGGATTCATGACTCCTTTCCCTGATCTGGCCAATTACAATCGTGGGGACTGGGTCAGCTATGCGGTGACCCTGTCTCCGGTCACCTATGGCGCCACCGGCCTCAACGTACGGTTGGGCATTCAGAAAGGAGGGGGCCGCAGCGCCTATGGCATCTATAATATGGCGGGGAATGCGAATGAATGGGTCGCCGACTGGTACGACCGTGAATACTTTAAAAAGAACCCGCCGAAGGATAATCCCACGGGGCCGGACAGCGGATCCAAGAAGGTCTACCGAGGCGGAAGTTGGATAGATCCGCCCCGCTATCTCCGTGCTACGGCCCGCTTCTCGGCTGAACCCGACTTCCATGATCGCACGATAGGCTTCCGTTGTGCCATGATCACAACCAAATAGGTTACAGTTCCTACCGACCAGAACTTCACTGTAGGAGCGTGGAAGCTTTCTCGTACTAAGTCGTCCGCCTTTCTCGCATGTCTGAACGGTCCGTCACCGCGTTAATTGTCAGCATTATTCTGCTGGGAGTGGTCATCGCTCTTCTTCGGTCACCGCCGCGGTCGCTCCCAACCTCTCGTTCGTCGGGGGTCTCACCAGTACCCGTCGTTGCCCCAGAAGCTGTTCCATTAGTCACCGGTGACGAACCCATCGCGTCCATCTTCATTCGGGCTGGCTGTTCGGTTTGTCATACTATTCCCGGAATATCGGGAGCGGAGGGGCGCGTGGGACCACCATTGTGGTTGGGAACGACGGGAGCGACGCGTTTGGCTGATCCAGCTTACCAGGGCAGAGCCAAAACAATCCGCGAATATGTGATCGAGTCAGTGGTCGAACCGGGCGTCTACGTCGTTCCCGGCTACCCCGCTAATACCATGCCGACATGGTATGGAACGAAGCTGAGTGCGCTGGCGCTTGAAAAAATATCGTCTTATGTGGAATCTCTGCAAGCGCCGGCTTCTCCCTAGGTTCCGTGCTTAAGGTTGAATCTGTGCAGCGGCGGCTGGTAGGGAGCTAGCGCTTTCGGATCGGTGTGACGTTGCCGGAGTTGCCGCCTTGGATCCGAAAGGCGCTGTCGTTCGGATCACCGGCTTTCTTGTCGAGGAGCACATTGATGGCCTCGTCTCCTCTCAGCCCTTCGATCTTGATCTTCAAGCGAAGGTTGTTGGCACTGTCGGCATTAATCAGGGCCTGCTCCAACGTAATCTTCTCTTCCTTGTACAACTGAAACAAGACGTGATCGAATGTTTGGCAGCCTTCTTCTATGCCCTGCTCCATCGCTTCCTTGAGCGTGTCAACCTCGGCTTTCTTGATCAGATCTTTGATGCGCGGGGTATCGAGCATGATCTCGAGCGCTGGGACGCGCTTGCCGTCAGTGGACGGTATCAACCGTTGGGAAATGATGGCGCGCAAATTCAGCGACAATTGGAGATAAATCTGCGCATGACGCTCTACCGGGAAGAAGTTCATAATACGCTCGATCGCTTGGTTGGCATTGTTCGAGTGCAAGGTGCCGATGCAGAGGTGTCCTGTCTCCGCAAAGGTGATGGCAGCTTCCATAGTTTCCGTATCCCGAACCTCGCCGATCAGAATGACGTCTGGAGCTTGCCGCAAGGTATTCCTCAACGCGTTTTGGAATGAGAGGGTATCGAAGCCGACTTCGCGCTGGGTTATTAACGATTTTTTATGACTGTGGACGAACTCGATCGGGTCTTCCACGGTCACTATGTGGCCGGGATAAATCGAATTCCGATGATCGATCATCGCAGCCAGGGTGGTCGATTTGCCGGATCCCGTCGCTCCAACCACGAGCACCAGCCCACGCTTCGTCATTGCGATGTCTTTGATAATCTGGGGCAGCCTCAATTGTTCGACAGTTTGGATCTCGGCTTTGATATGCCGGAAGACCAATCCAACATTTCCTCGTTGACGGAAGATATTGACACGGAAGCGGCCCAGCTCTTTGTAGTAGAGAGCCAGGTTCATCTCCATTTTTTCTTCGAACTCGCCACGTTGTTGTCCGCGCATGAGGGCGAGAGCAAGGGCTTCGAGCTGTTCGTTGGTGAACGGTGGGGCGTCGGTTTGTTCGGTTGAGCCATGCACACGATAGATCGGTGGAGCGTCGACGGTCAGATACATGTCCGAGGCTTCCTGATCGACCATGACTTTCAACAGCGTACGAATATCCATGTTATGTCCGTGTCCCTCCGTGAGATCGTTACGCTGCCCCGCCGACGACCGCTCCGAACAGATTGGGGCTCATGCTGCGTGATTGCGCCTCAGCCTTGGTCACGATCCCGCGTGTCGCCAGATCTAGCAGCGCCATGTCCATCGTTTGCATGCCGTCTTTTTGACTGGCTTGCATAATGCCGGGAATCTGGTGGAGCTTGGCTTCGCGGATCAGGTTTCGGATCGCTGTGGTTGCCACCATGATTTCAAGCGCCGCGACACGGCCGCCTGTTTTTTTCTTGAGTAGCGTTTGCGTGATTACTGCCTCCAAGGCTTCAGAAAGCTGCGTGCGAATCTGAGCCTGTTGGGAAGGCTCAAACGCGTCGATGATACGATCGATTGTCTTCGGTGCGCTGGAAGTGTGGAGGGTGGCGAAAACAAGGTGGCCTGTTTCGGCCGCAGTCAGCGCGAGTTGAATCGTCTCCAGATCGCGCATTTCGCCCACCAGGATGATGTCAGGATCTTCACGAAGCGCTGCTCTCAACGCATTGGCAAATGAGAGCGTGTGGACGCCCAGTTCCCGCTGGTTGACGAGACACTTCTTCGACTTGTGCACGAATTCGATGGGGTCCTCGATCGTAATGATATGGCCTTCGAAGGTGTTGTTCAAATAATCGACCATCGAGGCCAGCGTGGTGGACTTACCGGACCCGGTCGGACCTGTCACCAGAATCAACCCCTTTTCCCGGTCGCACACCTGACGCACGATCGCCGGTAGGCCGAGTTTTTCCATGGGTATGATCTCGGTAGGAATGTTCCGGAAAACAGCTCCCAGTCCTCTGTTCTGCACAAACACATTCACGCGGAAGCGGGCGATATCGCCCAACTCGAACGAAAAGTCGCACTCGCGTTTTTCTTCGAAGTTTTTCCGTTGTGCGTCGTTCATCATGTCATAGACGAGCGCGTGGGTTTCCTCGGAGGTGAGCGGCGGGTGATCAAGTTTCTTGAGGTCTCCATGAAGGCGAATCATAGGAGGCTCGCCAGCGCTGATATGGCAATCGGAAGCTCCTTCTTTCGCCGCAAAAGTCAGCAGTTTCGAGATATCCATGAAGATGACTCCTCAATGAGATGGAATGATGACCGCTGCTGGTCGCCGAGTGCTCTGTGAGCATGATGCCATATCGAAGTGGGAAAGCAAGAAAATCGCCGGAAGCCGACGCTCGGTTGGTCGTTGCGTATGGGGTCAGAGGAGATGGGCAGTTTTTCCAGCTCGTTCGAACGCACCAAGCGATTGTTCGATATGGGCTAGTGTGTGTTCCGACGTGATGGTCACGCGGATTCGGCTGGTCGATTCCGGGACGGTCGGCGGGCGAATAGCCGGCGCATACACTCCTTCGGCTAAAAGTTGTTCAGCGAAGGCGACGGCTTTCTCTGCATCGCCCACGAGGATTGGCATGATGGGGCTAACGCTGTCCGTCAAACGAAATCCAAGGTCCTTCAATCCTGCTGCAAGCCGTTTTCGATTCGCCCACAGTCGATTCCTTCGTTCCGGCTCTCGCTGCAGAACCCTCAGAGCTGCGACGGCAGCGGCCGCCGATGCTGGAGGAGGGGCCGTCGTAAAGATGAAGGCGCGGCTCGTATTCACGAGATAGTCGATGAGAGTCGCCGGTCCTGCCACATAGGCTCCACTGCTGCCGAGGGCTTTGCCCAGCGTGCCCATGTGGAACGGAATACATGATTCAAGACCAAAATGTTCAAGAGTGCCTCGTCCGGTTGCACCCATGACGCCGGTCCCGTGCGCATCGTCAACATAAAGATCGGCTTCATACCGTTGTGCCAACTCGGCGAGATCCGGGAGTGGAGCCAAGTCGCCATCCATACTGAACAAGCCATCCGTGACGATCAGTGTGCGTCGTCCGCGCGCTCTTCGTGCGAGAAGGGATTGCAGATGTTCGACGTCGCCGTGGCGATACACCCGTAAGTCAGCTCCGCTTAGTTTGCAGCCGTCTAGTAGACTGGCATGACTCAGACGGTCGGCAAGAACCAAGCCGCCTCGACCGATTAGGGTGGGAATTGTGCCAAGATTGGCGAGATACCCGGAGCCAAACGTCAGCGCAGCGCTGGTTCTCTTGAACTGTGCTAGCGCAAGTTCGAGATCCTGATGAGGGGGGAGCGTCCCGGAGATCAATCGTGCCGCGCCGGATCCAGCCCCGAATTGTTGTGTCGCTCGAACTGCGGCTTGGACGACATCCGGGTGGGTAGCAAGGCCAAGGTAGTCGTTCGAGGCGAGCAGCAGTACCCGTCGTCCGTCGAGATCAACGACAGGACCGGTGGCTGAGTGGAGCGTTTGCAAACGTCTGCTCAGATGTCGCGTGGCCAACTTATGCAGGTGTTGTTCAAACATTCGGGGTTTCTACTGTGGTAGCAGAATCATCGTTCGAATGTTTCCTGTAGGCTCTCCGGCGCAACGTTGACAAGTTTGCGACATCCTTAGTATAAGGCCCAAGGCGAGCCAGAGGGAACAGGTTTACTGTCGGTGGCGGTGGTGTCTTAAGCAATGACCTATCGGATTAAAGTCCCAGCCAAAACGCTTCCCGTCGATGAAGCGCATCTTCTGAGCGGAGTTGAACATGCACTCCTGCGACTTCAGGACTATCGTCGTCCACTGCTTGTGGGGCTTGGGGTATTTCTCCTCGCGGTAGCGGTGGTGGGAGGGGTGCTCTGGTTCGATCGACAAGCTGTGCAGAAAGCTCAAGAACTCGAGCGAGAAGCGATGCTTCATATTCTGGCTGCGGCTAATAATCCTCAGAAGGCGGAGGCGCTACTCAAGCAGGCTATTGCCACCTATCGGCAAGTGGCAGACCAATATCCCCGGACACCGACCGCCCCGTTGGCGCTGTTTCAAGCCGGTAATGCTTTAGTCCAAGCCAATGATTTAGGCGGTGCAATCGAGACGTACCAGCGATTTATTGCATTGTATGGCTCGAACCCCGGTTTTGTCGGGCTAGTGCAACAGCGACTTGCCTATGCATATCTCTTGAAGGGAGATCGGGAACAGGCGGTCAAAACCTTGACCAGCATTCTTGAGATGCCGGGCGCATTCAACCGGGACCAGGCTCTCTTTGAATTGGCCCGGCTCGAAGAATCTCAATCTCGTCCTGAAGGAGCACTGGCCCATTATCAGGAGTTGATGAAGGCCCATCCGAATTCTCCGTTTGCCAGCGAAGCGATGATCCGTACCAAAATCCTGGATGTGAAGAAAACCCCAGATCCTGCCGCGACATCCAATCCGGTGTCACAGAGTCCTCCTGTTTCATCTCCCACACCAGAAAAGAAATAGCCCTCATCCCTCGCGGACGCGAAGGTCGTGCTCTGATTCCCGCGCCGTGAATGTACTCAGTGGCTGATGATGAGGAATTCGCCGGGTCTGATGACGGGGCTTGAAAGGTTGTTCTTGGCTTTGAGCGTCTTGAGGGGGATGCGGAACCGCTTCGACACCTTCTCTAGTGTGTCTCCGACGCGCACTTTATACCAGCGTGAAGTCCCGGCCTCAGCAAACTTTGCTCTGCTGGTATGCAGCGGGGGAAACTTGAAGGTGGGGATTCGATCAAGGAGTTCTTCAAGCTTGGCTTTCGATCCCACCGGCACCTTTAGATGATAGGCAGTGTCGTCAGGTGGCGTCGCCTCTCGTCGTAACTCCGGATTCAAGAGGCGGAGTTCATCGTAGGGTATGCCCGTCACATGTGCGATGGCCCGGAAATGAATCGGGCGATCAACGATGACTTCTTCAAACCGGTGAGGCGTCACGGTCTCCTGGCTAAATCCGTAGCGATCTGGGTTCCTCGCAATAATCGTCGCAGCCATAAAGCGCGGGACATATTCCTTCGTTTCCCGTCTGATGAGCCGAGTCTTGGAAATCTCCGAAAAACTGTCGGCTTGAGCTTTTTGAAGAGCCCGTAGGACTTTCCCTTCTCCGGCGTTATAGGCTGCCATTGCGAGCGGCCAGGCGCCAAAGAGGTCGTAGAGGTCTCGAAGGTATCGTGCGGCGGCTACTGTGGACTTAATCGGGTCACGCCGTTCATCGACATATTGATCGACACGCAAGCCGTAGAGTTTCGCCGTGCCTTTCATGAACTGCCATGGCCCGGTCGCGCGAGCTCGCGAGTAGGCATAAGGGTTAAATCCGCTTTCCACGAGCGAGAGGTAGACCAGGTCGCTGGGGAGGTGAAATTCCGTGAAAATCGTTTCCACAAGCGGTCGATAGCGACTGAGCCGCAGCAGCCATTGTTCAAACCGGTCTCGAATCGCAGTATTGAAATAGCGGATATGCCCCTGTACCGAAGAGTCGACTACGATAGGAACATTGTACGCCGTCGGTTCGACCGAATCTGGTGAAGAGGGCTGGAACTGCGTGGTCTCAGCCGGAGGATTCAAAACGTCTGAAAACCGAGCGGTCGTTCCAGTAGCGATAGGATTGAGTTGCAGGAGTTCTTCGGACCTTGGAACAGCACTCTGGCCGGTGACGTCGATGGTAGTCGACGGACCAGGTGACCCGGAGGCGGGAGGCTCTGTATCGACTGGGACCAGGTTCGCGTCTAGCTCGTCTTCGGGGCTGGCTGACGTGTTCACCTCTTCTGCAATAGCCGGAGATTCCTCGCCTGGTTGTCGAGTAGGAGGGGCTGCCAACGCAAGCTGAGCCAAAGAGCCAATTGAAAGCCCAAGGATTATGGCCAATGGCCAAGTTGACTCGGCAAGTCCAGTTCGTGACAAGCTGTGCGCTAGTTCCATCATACCTGAGCGTAGACTATCGAGTGGGACCGACATTGTCAAGAAATTGGAGGCACTACTGTCCCCCGCATTGGTGTCATGCCGTCGTGCTTGTAAGTGCTTCCGTTATGCAACTTGCTCGATTAACGTACCGGCGAGTTAGCAACAACTTCATAGCAATCATGCCGCGTTGCGTTGTTCCTTGCCTTGACACTCTTCAAAGGGCAGTGGTATCGTACGCGCCTTCCTGACGCAGTTTTCCCTGTCACGTCCCATTCGGAGGAGGAGTCGTCGATGTTGAAGCGGTATTTGTTGGCTCCGGGCCCCACGCCTGTCCCCCCGGAAGTGCTTTTGGCGATGGCGAGACCCATGATTCATCACCGAGCCCCGGAATTTGACAAGCTTTTTGCGGAGGTTCGGGACGGCTTGAAGTGGTTGTTCCAGACCAGAAACGATGTCTTGATGTTAGCGGCCTCGGGCACAGGTGGCATGGAGGGTTCGGTATCGAATTTTCTTTCTCCCGGCGATAAGGCTCTCACAATCAACGGCGGCAAGTTCGGGGAACGTTGGACGAAGCTCTGCAAAACGTTCGGGGCTCAAGTGACGGAGATCAAAGTTGAGTGGGGACACGCCGTGAATCCCCAAATGGTAGCTGATGCATTGAAAAAGGACCCTGGAATCAAGGCTGTGTATGTGCAGGCAAGCGAGACATCGACAGGAGTGGCTCACGACGTCAAGACCCTGGCACAGATTGTCAAGGCTCATGGCGATACTATTCTCGTGGTTGATGCGATCACGGCCTTGGGAGTATTCGATATCAAGACGGATGAGTGGGGGATAGACGTTCTTATCACGGGATCCCAAAAGGCGTTGATGTTGCCGCCGGGGCTGGCGTTCGTCAGCGTGAGCGAGAAGGCCTGGCAGGTAGCAGACAAGGCCAAGAATACCGCATTTTACTTCAACTTTAAGAAGGAACGAGAAAACCAGCAGAAAAATCAGACCGCTTTCACTCCTGCAGTTTCCTTGATCATCGGGCTGCAAGAGGTTCTCAAGATGCTCAAGGCAGAAGGACTCGAGACGGTGTTTCATCGTCAAGCCGCCATGGCCCATGCCATGCGGGAGGGAGTCAAGGCGGCTGGCCTCGCGCTTTTCCCAAGGGAATCACCGAGCGATGCCTTGACTGCCATTTCCGCTCCTGAAGGAGTCGATGGGCAGGCGGTCTATAAAAATCTACGCACCCAATATGGAATAACAGCGGCGGGTGGGCAGGATCACTTGAAGGGAAGGATTTTCCGTGTGTCTCATATGGGGTATATGGATCGTTTCGATGTGATTACGGCTGTGGCAGCGATCGAGATGGTGCTGAAAGGGTTGGGCCATCCGATAAAACTCGGTAGTGGTGTGGCCAAGGCGCAAGAACTTCTCATGGCGAAGTGAAAGCCCCGCACGGAATGGTGTTCAAAGGTCGAGCAGGATCCTCATGAAAATTCTCGTCAGTGATAGTCTTTCGAAGCAAGGCGTGGAGTTGCTAGAGAAAGCCGGTTTCACCGTGGTGGTGAAATCCAAGATGCCGAAAGACGAGCTATTCAAGGAGATCAAGGACGCCGATGGATTAATCGTGCGCTCCGGCACCAAAGTGACCGAAGAACTCATTGCTGCTGCAGAGAAGTTGAAGGTCGTCGGCCGTGCTGGCTCAGGGCTGGACAACGTCGATACACCGGCGGCTACTCGTCGCGGCATCGTGGTGATGAACACCCCGGGCGGCAACACGGTCACGACAGCCGAGCACACCATGTCGATGATATGCGCCATGAGCCGTCGCATTCCACAAGCGAACGCATCGGTCAAAGCGGGTAAGTGGGAAAAAGACAAGTTCATGGGTGTCGAACTCTATAATAAGGTACTTGGCATCGTCGGGGTCGGTCAGATCGGGAGCCATCTGACGAAGTTGGCACAAGGCGTGGGTATGCGGGTGATCGCGTACGATCCGTACTTGGCGACGGATCGGGCTGAGAAAATGGGCGTTGAGATGACTGAGCTGCCCGAATTGTTCCGCCGAGCGGACATCATTTCTGTGCACACGCCGTTGACCCCTGAGACAAAGGGAATTATCAACGCCCAGTCGATCGCCACGATGAAGCCTGGTGTAATGATCGTGAACTGCGCCCGAGGAGGAATCATCGATGAAGGTGCCTTGTTTGAAGCGTTGAAAAGCAAGCGGGTGTTGGCCGCCGCGTTCGATGTGTTCGAAGAAGAACCCGTTAAGGCCGATAATCCCTTGTTGACATTGGATAACTTCATTTGTACGCCGCACATTGGCGCGCAAACGACAGAGGCCCAAGAAAATGTTGCAGTCGGCATCGCGGAGCAAATTGTCGACTATTTCACGAAAGGCATCGCGCGCGGAGCGGTCAATATCCCGTCCGTTGCACCGGATGTACTGCCGCGGTTGCAGCCATATCTCGCTCTTTCCGAGCAGTTGGGGCTATTACAGACACAACTCTGTCAAGGTGGGCTCGAGCGGGTGACAGTGGAGTATAGCGGCGAAGTGGCGAGTCTGTCGGTGGCGCCGATGACGATCGCCGTGCTGAAAGGGCTCCTGGCCCCCATCATGGAAGCGCCGGTGAACTATGTGAATGCTCCGATCGTCGCCAAGGAGCGTGGAATCGAAGTCAAGGAAGTCAAGAGTTCCGATGCCGGAGATTATACAAGCCTGATTCGCGTGCGTGTGGAAGCGGGCAAGCGGTCGCACCTTGTTGCCGGGACTCTGTACCATAAGAAGGATCCACGCATCATCGAAATCGATCAATTCAAAGTGGAAGTCGTGCCCGAAGGTCATATGCTCTTGATCCAGAATATCGATCGTCCCGGTGTGATCGGCATGGTGGGGAAGGTGCTCGGTGACAATAATATCAACATTGTCCGCATGCAGTGTGCACTAGAAAAGCGGGGAGGGAATGCCTTGCTCATTATCGGGTCTGACATGGCCTTCCCGCAGTCGGTGCTCGATAAGATCAAATCTAGCGACAATATTCTCTCGGTAAAGGTCGCGGGTCTCTCCTAAGTTCCGCGCCGCATCCTCGATCGGCTATGCTCTCCGCCTCTCTGAAGTTTCGGTCATCGTCGCGGCCAACCCCGTCGGCACGTGAACGATCCCTTGTTCCCATTGGGATGGCAACTATACTTCCGCATGCTGCCAAGCAGGTTCGTCGGCTTGAACGAGAGTTTTTGGGGGAGGTCGGCCGCTGGGGATATGAAGAAATCATTCTGCCGACGCTAGAATATCTCGATGTCCTGGCTCCTGGCCTCGAGGCAGAGCTCGTTGAAAAGAGTTACAAACTTGCCGACCGCACGACGGGACGGATGCTGTTGCTCAGACCTGATGCGACTGCTCAAATCGCCCGTACAGTCGGGATGGGACTGACGGGATCGATGCTTCCTTTACGGTTGTCCTATCGGACATCTGTATTCCGGTATCAGCCGGAACATGCGGGACGGGACCGAGAAATATTCCAAGTAGGTGCCGAACTCATTGGGGTCGATGATGGGGCTGGGGATAGTGAAATCATCAGTCTGCTCATCGAGTGCCTGCGCGCTATCGGTCTCCACTCATTCACCGTGTCCGTGGGCCACGTGGGATTTTCTAAAGGCCTGTTGGTACGAGCCGGCCTCTCGCCACAAGGTCAGAAGCGTGCGGAACAGGCGGTTGCCCGCAAAGATCTCCCCAGGTTGGAAGAAGTGTTGGCATGTGAACGCGTTTCGAAAGCTTTGGCCGCGGCCATCCTTGAAGCGCCGGAACTCTACGGTCGTGAAGAGGTACTTGAACGGGGTCGGATTCTAGCGGCGGGGAATCCTGCGTTGCAGGGTCCTCTTGACCGGCTTGGTCAAGTCTACCAACTCCTTTGTGCGTCGGGTTATCGAGACTCATTGCTATTGGATCTAGGGGAATTTCGAGGATTCGACTATTACGATGGTGTGGTGTTCGACGTATTTGCTGAAGGAGTTGGGGCCGAGCTCGGTGGTGGAGGTCGCTACGATCACTTGATCGCTCGATTCGGCCGGCCGTTGCCTTCGACAGGGTTTGCCTTGGATGTCGATCGAATTTTTCATGCAGTGGTGAATGGCAATGGAGATGAAGAACCGTTGAGGGCCGAGTATTTGGTGGCAGCATCCCGACGGTCTCTTCGACGCATGATGTTGGTGGCAAGCCAGCTGCGACGATCTAATTCGCGGGTGATTCAATATCTGGCCAAAGGAGCCGACGACAAGGCAGTGGCAGATGCCGTTGCGATGGGGGCAGCTCAGCGAGCCGGGACGGTGATCGTTGTTGGTGCTCACGGCACAGCACAGGATGAGGTGGTGGTCGTGGCTCTGCCGACCAAGAAGGTTGGCAGACCTCATCGGAAAACAATGAAGATAAGAGATCTGGTTCACCTTGCTCGCCGAAAGCGGCAGGGTGGCAAGGAACCTTTATGAAGTCCATGTCGGACGTTGACCTGTCGCAACCAAGAATTCCTCCGCAAAATATTGAAGCGGAGCAGTCAATCTTGGGCGCTATCCTGCTCGACAGAGAGGCGATGCCAAAAGTTGAGGAACTGCTGGTAGAGCAGGATTTTTATCGTACGGCACATCAGAAGATCTATCGAGCCATGCTGAATCTTTCTGAGCGGGATGAAGCAATCGACCACATTACGCTGAGCGAACATCTAAGAAGTTTGGGAGAACTCGAAGGAATTGGCGGTGCGGCTTACCTCGCGGAGCTTATCGCAGTTACGCCTTCTGCTGCCAATGTCCGCTACCACTGTAAGGTTGTGAAAGACAAGGCTCTCTTGCGGGGGCTGATCAGTGCCTCAACGGATGTGTTGATGCAGGCGTATGACTCTACGGAGTCTGCTGAGGTGGTACTTGAGTCTGCTGAACAATCGGTCTTTAGGATAGGCCAAAACAGGCTGGGACGAGGATTCTACCCTCTAAAAGAGATTATCGCCGAGAGTCTCGGGGTTGTGGACGCTCTCCATAAGTTAGGGAAAAGTGTAACAGGCGTTCCTACTGGTTTTACAGAGTTGGACGATATTACCGCGGGACTCCAATCATCTGATCTCGTTATCTTGGCAGCTAGACCCAGTATGGGAAAAACAAGTCTTGCTCTGGGAATTGCGATAAAGGCCGCAATCGATCATCAACAGAAAGTGGGAATATTTAGTTTAGAAATGTCCAAGGAGCAGCTTGTTTTGAGGATGCTTAGCTCCCATGCGGCGGTCGACTCACACAAGCTTAGGATTGGCAAATTAGACAAAGAGGAGTGGTGGGCGCTTGCTGAGGCAGCAGGTAAGCTCGAACTGGCACCCATTTTCATCGATGACTCGGGTAGCCTTTCGGTTACGCAAATGCGTGGTAAGGCAAGACGCTTGATGAAGGAGAAGGGACTAGACCTGCTTGTCGTGGACTACCTTCAGCTCATGCAAGGTAGGGCAGATGCCGAATCGAGGCAACAAGAGATCTCTGATATTTCTCGTTCGTTGAAGGCACTAGCAAAGGAACTGCAAGTTCCGATTCTTGCCTTGTCCCAGTTAAGCCGAGCTGTTGAGAATAGAACTGACAAAAGACCCATACTAGCTGATCTGAGAGAGTCCGGCGCCATTGAACAGGACGCAGATGTTGTCATCTTTATCTATAGAGACGAAGTGTACAATCCCGATTCCGATGAAAAGGGGATTGCACACATACTGGTAAAGAAACACCGTAATGGTCCAACGGGAGATGTGAAGCTAACCTTTCTTGACAAGTTTGCCAAGTTTGCCGATTTCTCAGATCGAGAGGAAACCTGAAGTCGTTTGACCCCGCTTCGCTCCGCCCCGTATAATCTCCTTGAGTCCCACTCGATATGATTTCTGAGATGGTCATGCGAGTCTTGATAGCTGATCGGATTCTTACAACGTCGATCGTCGCCAGACATACCACATCAAGCTTCGGCATCACGCTCGCGCTTATCCTTTTCACTGTCATGGCGTGTGCGGCGGCGCCTCAGGCTCCACAAACGACGGTTGTTTCTCAGCCCGCTGTCAAAACGAATCCTCCAGCACACATCCCCGATGCGTCAGCAGCTTACCATTTCATGCTGGGCTATCAGGCTGAGTCGGCTCAGGATATCGATCGAGCGATTCAGGAATATCTTTTGGTTCTCAAAACTGATCCCTCAGCCCAATCAGTCAAGGCCAGATTGGCCGAGCTCTATTTCTCACTCGGCGATTTCCCCGATGCGCAGCGTTATGCCAATGAAGCCGCAGAGGGAGTAGGGCAAGATGCGCAATTGCTGACGCAGGTCGCCAAGATTCTCGTCGGAGTGGGGCAAGGAGATCGGGCAGTGACTCTATTAGATCGAGCGATTGAGCAGGATCCAACTTCGAGCGAGGTGTATTTTGCCAAAGGATTGCTGTTGCTCAATCTCAAACATCTGCCGGATGCAGAGCAGGCAATCAGGGCTGGCCTTGCTAGAAATCCTGAGTCCCCCGTCGGCCAGTATCACTTAGGACGTATCCTGCTTGAGAGTGGGAAATTGGAAGAGGCGGCTGCCAGTTTTGATCGGGCCATTTCAATCAATCAATCGTTTGAACCAGCCTACCTGGCCTTGGCCTCACTATATGAAGCCAGACAGGATAAAGACCGGGCAATTGGAGTTCTTCAGAAATACCTCCGGAATGTGAATCCCCGCAATCGGGACATTCGCCACCATTTGGTTCGCTTATATGTCTCATTGAAGGATTACCAGGGGGCTACGAAAGAGTTAGATGAGTTGCTTGCCGAAGACCCCAATGACCTCGACGCTCACCTACGTTTGGCGCTTATCGAGGGAGAACAAAAAAACTATGCCAAGGCGATCAATCGCTTGACGATAGTCTTGAAAGCGAGACCGGCCGAACTGAAGGTGCGAGACTATCTCGGCTTTCTCTACGAAGAGGCAAAGGAACCGCAAAAAGCGCTCGATGCGTATGCCTTAAATCTGCAAATTGAACCGTCATATTTCGAAGGGCACCTCCATCTTGGAGTGCTTTACTATCGTCTTAAGAAGTTCCCAGAGTCTGTTACGCATCTTGCTGAGGCATCAAAGCTGAATCCCAAACAACCTGAGTCGTATATCGTTCTTGGATTGGCCTACCTCCAGATGGAGCAGTATGAAAATGCCGCGAAGGTATTTGAAGAGGGCATTCGCCAGAACCCAAAGAGCGCCGATCTGTATTTCAACCTTGGTACGGCATATGACAAGCTCAACCGCTTCGATGAAGTTGTGCGAGTAATGGAGATTGCGCTCCAGCTGGATCCACATCATGCTGACACGCTAAATTATCTCGGATATAGCTATGCGGAGCGCGGGATTAAAATTGACCAGGCTCTGTCTCTCACGAAACAGGCAGTCGCCCTGAAGCCGGACAATGGCTATTATGTGGATAGCCTAGGTTGGGCCTTCTTCAAATCCGGCCTATTGACTGAAGCACTCAGCGAAATCAAGCGCGCCGTAGCCCTCGTTGGAGATGATCCGGTAATTTTCGAACATCTAGGAGATATATATGCCAAGCAACAGAAAATGTCCGAAGCCCGCGAGGCCTGGCTCCATTCACTCGAATTGGATCCATCAAATGCAAAGCTAATTGAACGGTTCCGTGAACTAGGTATGGGAGATCCTACCCAAGAAGACCGTATCCAACAGGCAAAACGGCGCGTATCTGAGCGGATACAGTCTCAACCGTCGACGCAGTAGTCACATTTTCTCCCTCTAAGCTTCCTCCTTATCCGATTCTAGCCACATTTGTTGGGGTTACTCCCTCCCGTGAGCTGAGGTGTGTTTCATGTATTCGACCTTCTGACTTACGGATGGAATTCGGGTGAAAAATCTTAAATTTTCGGAGGGATCAGCAAGGTATGTTGTTAGAAATTCTGAGGATTGGTTGCAGCTATCAGCGGGCAGACAGGCCTGTGAGCACAAGCGTCACAGGTGCCAATTCTCGGCCGCTTCGAGCAGAAACCGGAAGAGCCAGCTCCGAATTGGACGAAAATTCTAACCCAACGTGTTTGCTAAGGCATTGAATTTCCATTTGATCTGGTGTCTGACAGCGGTCAGATCTCTCCGGCACTGAACCTGCTAGAGGGAAGATAGACGCCTATATTTATGGGCGTCTAAGGTTTCCAGAGAGGACAAAGAAGCAAGCAAGGGCCCGTCAGTGAACCATCAACAAGGAGGAGCAGCAATGTGTAAGCAGTTGAAGGGACAAAAAGGTTTTACGTTGATCGAGTTGATGATCGTGGTCGCGATCATCGGGATCTTGGCGGCGATCGCCATCCCGAACTTCTTGGCGTACCAAGCCCGGTCCCGCCAGGCTGAAGCCAGGACCAACTTGGGCGCGGTGTTTGTGTCCGAGACGGCATGGTTCGGAGAGAACAATTACTACTCCAACTTTGCCACGATCGGTTATACGCTAGCAGGCAGCGGAAACCGGTACACGTATCGAAGCCCGAACCAGTTAGGAACGGCTGCTTCAACGGATGCCCAAGGCCAGGATATGTTTGCCACCCTCGCGGGATCGGCGACGGCTGGTGGAACGATCACGGTTGAACAAGCGGTCGGGCCTACAAGCGGTGCTGTAGTACCGGCTGCTGGTGTCCAGGCGGCATTCACTGCGACAGCGAACGGGAACATCGATGGAGATGCGACCGTCGACAAGTGGAGCTTGAACGACATCAAGGCAATCGTGAACCAGCTCAACGACGTGACTGGATAGTCAGCTTCCTCTGACCGAGAGGAAAGGGCGGGGAGACGCAGTTTCTCCGCCCTTGTGCCTTATCCAGACCTTTTTCTCCGCATCGATTGACTCGGCTGATTATTCAGAAAATTCGTTACAGTGGAATTCAATGTAAATGACCATGACGCTGTCTTTGTGTCGCAAGCAGATTGTTGGAGAGAGACGGAAATCTTCTATTTCTTGTCTTTTTTGAGCACCCAGCTACTATCTTTTGCAATGTGAGAATTCTCGCCACAAGGCTCAGACCCCCGGTTACATCGTCTGAAGCTGGTCCTATTCCATCCATCCGTCTTGATGATGCCTCTCAAGGCTTTCTGATCATTTGCGCACTGGCCATTTTCGCACCATTATTTGATGGGGGGACCACGCATTTCGCCGTCATGATTATTCGGCTACTAATTACTGCCTTAGCAGGTCTTGGGCTTTATCAGATGGTTCAACAAGGTCGATGCGAGCCAATCATGGATCGGGCTTGGACACCCTTGGTGTTGTATCTTGGTCTCGCTGTCTATTCCATGCTGAGTTCTCCTTACAGGCATCAAAGCCTCCAGTGGCTCATTATATTATTGAGCTACAGTGCGCTGCTCTACCTGCTTGTCATGTTTCTGACCAAGTGGGCACATATCTCAATGTTGCTTGGTCTCTTGGTCGTCATGGGATATGCTGAATCAGCGCTATCGTTCACTCAGCTTTGGCGAGGGATTGAGCGGCCCACGGGCACATTCTTCAATCCGAACTTCCTAGCAGGGTATTTGGTATCGGGATGGCTCATCGTGCTCGCTCTTTTCTGCTATCTGCCGATCCATCGACTATGGAGACGAACGAATCGATTGAAACTCTGCTCAATCTTCGCTCAGCCGCTTTGGGCTTTGATCGGTTGGGTCGGGCTTACGCTCGCCATTGTCTGGACTGGGTCCCGGGGGGCTGTGTTATCTGCTTGTGCGGGAGCTATCGTGGTCGTGGGATTACGATTCGGTCGTCGTGGAGTTGCTGTTCTTTTCTTCCTTCTACTTCTGCTGGCCGCGATTCCTAATTCGACGCGCGAGCGTTTCTACACGGAACATGTGTCAAACCCTGTTGCTTATGCACGGTGGCAGATGTGGCAGGGAACGCTTTATATGATGGCAGATCATCCAATGGGTATTGGGTTGGGATTGTACCAATATTTCTATCCACGATATGCGTTCCCTGTCGATCAGGCGATCGCGCGATACGGGAAAACAGCGCAAACTCCTCACAATGAATATTTGCAAATGGGAGTTGAGCTCGGAATTCCGAGCCTGGCTATCTTTGCTTGGGGGCTTTGGGTAGTTGGGCAGCATGTGAGGTGGGTTTTGAATCAGCGACTCACGCGAGATCAGCGGCGCATCGTTGTTGGGGTCGCGGGGACAATAGTGGCACTACTGGTTCATGCCGCGGTGGATTCTAATCTGCACGAACCAGCTCTTGCCATTATGCTTGTCTTGTTCGCTGGGATCATCATTGTCTGTCGGCGGTTACTGCAGCAGCAAGCCACATCCCCTGTCGCCGAGAACGCACTTCGAGTGACACCGATCTGGGGATGGCTAGGCTCCGCGATCATTCTTGTGGCGATCATCGGTATCGTTCGCCTAGGCACAGCCTGGATGTGGTACGAAAAGGGGGAAGAACTCCATAGAAAGGGGAACATCGCGGATGCAACTCAGTTTTATCGCACTGCGATCCTTCTTGATCCAGGGAAAGCCCTCTACCATAGTGTGTTGGCTGCAGCGCAGTGTTCGTTGTATGAGCGCGAGCAGGACACGGCCCGCGCTGTCGACTGCATGAAAGAACTTAAGCAGGCAATTGCTTTGAATCCTGTTGATGGACGTTTAGTAGGCCTCCTTGGGCGAGTGCATGGGCGATTTGCCAGCTTGGCCTCGCGGGATCAGACACGAGAGCATGAACAGCTCTTGCTAGGAGTGTCGGCATACGAAGAAGCCATGAAGCTAGAACCTTTTAATGCAGTCTATCGTTTTGAGTGCGGTCTGCATCAGCTAAAGCTTGGAGAAGTCGAGAAGGCGGAGTCTCTTGTAAAAAATGCAATCGAGATTGAACCGAACTTCTTGCCAGGACGTGTGTGGCTTGCGAAGCGGTATGCTCAATCCGGTCGGCTAGATCTTGCTGCACGTGAGTATCGCGAGGTTTTCGAACGAGAACAGCGGTATGTTGGTTGGAACAAGAGTTCTCTCGAAACACAGTTCCTCACTGCCGATCCCGGGGAACTAGCGGCATTCTTAGATGCCCGCAGGGGGGCAACGTGAAGCGAGGTGGGCGGCAAGTTTCTTCTCTGCTAATGATCCTTCTTCTCGGTTGGGCCATTATTGCTTCGCTCCAAAGCCTTGAGCAATATCGACCAGAAGAGATTCGAGCCCAAGAGCTTGCGTTCCTACCAAAGGGAAGTGTCTTGAGGGTAGCGGTACTTGGGTACCGGCATGTGGCGGCAGACTTAATATGGCTGAAGGCCGTCCAATATTTTGGCGAACAGAAACAAACCATGACTGGGTATCGATGGGCATATCATACGACCAACGTTGTGACGGATTTGGACCCGCAGTTCATTCTGGCGTATTACACGGGTGGCACTGTCTTAGGAGTTTGGGCTGGCCTGCTCGACGAGAGTGTTGCTCTATTGAAAAAAGGAATACAGCATAACCCTCAGGATTGGCATCTTCCGTTTCTCCTCGGCTACGACTACTTTTACGAACTTTGCGATCCGACGAATGGTTCACAATATCTTCAACTGGCCTCCGCTCTTCCCGGAGCGCCGCCATACTTGGCAAAACTGGCTGCGCGACTGGCCGTAGAAGCCGGAGATCCGGACGCTGCGTTGGAATTCTTGGTGAGATTTCGGCAGCAGGTCGGTGATGAGCGCATTCGCGAAGCGCTTGCGCGGCGCATAAAAGAAGTAATGACGGAGCGAATCATCCGGTCGCTGGAGAAAGCGATCAGTCATTTCAAAGTTCACTACGGCCGGTTGCCGGAAACCTTGGATGAGTTAGTGGCCGTGGGAATTATCGACGAAGTTCCGATGGACCCGCTCGGAGGACAGTACATTCTTAAGTCGGATGGAGTGGTGATAAGCACTGCGCTCAAGGAACGGCTCCGCCTCTACAGAAAGGTCGCGTGTAACAGTGGCTTACCGAGTCCGATGGAGCAAGGGTACTGAGTTATGGATATCCTCTCAATCGAAGGATTGACGAAACATTACTCTTCGGGATGGCCCGGTCGTCCACCCCTCGTTGTTCTATCCGGTTTATCTTTTTCGGTAGCGGCGGGTGAAATCTATGGGTTCCTTGGACCGAATGGCGCAGGGAAAACCACTACTCTGAAGATCTTGATGGGGTTGATGCGGGCGAACAGCGGAACGGCGAAGGTGTTTGGATATGCGGCAGGAGATATTCGTGCCAAACAACGAACAGGTTTTCTCCCTGAATCACCCTACTTCTACGATTATTTGACCGCAGAAGAGTTTCTCGGATTTTATGGGCGCTTAGCCGGGATCAATCGGAGCGAGCTTTCGGGGAGAATCATACAGATGCTTCAACTCGTCGACCTAACGGAAGCGCGACACCGTCAGCTGAGAAAATTCTCCAAGGGAATGCTTCAACGAGTCGGCCTCGCACAGGCTCTCATCCACGATCCCGAACTCATCGTTCTCGACGAACCGATGTCGGGCTTAGACCCCATCGGACGTAAGCTCATCCGCGATGTGATACTAAACCTCAGAGACCGGGGGAAAACGATTTTTTTCAGTTCTCACATCATCCCTGATGTGGAGATGATCTGTGATCGAGTCGGAATCATCATGAAGGGGAAGTTATTAGCGACAGGCAGAGTTGATGAGTTGGTTCGTCGAGATCATGTTCAGTCCGTAGAAGTGGTCTGTGAAGGGGTGGAAGTGAATAAATTGTCAGGGATCGAGCCGTTCGCCTCGCGTGTGAGGCAGCAAGGACGGCAGTCTTTGATCATACTGCAACAGTCTCACAACCTTGAGCGGGTATTGGCAGAAATCCGAAAGCACGGGGGGCACCTTATTTCAGTAACCCCACAGAAAGGAACTCTTGAGGAGCTGTTTCTGAATCCATCATGCTCTCTTTCTGAGGTGGGAGGCTAACGATGTGGAGTATCGGAGTCATCTCCCTCAATACATTCCGCGAGAATCTCCGCGACAAGATTCTGTACAACCTTCTCTTTTTTGCCGTGTTTTTGATTGGGGGAGCGATCGCCCTTGGCGATCTCACCGTGATGGAACACGACAAGATCATTTCCGATATCGGCTTGGCTTCGATCAATTTGATAGGGATTATTATCGCCATCTTTGTGGGTACTGGCTTAGTGAGTAGAGAAATCGACCGGCGAACCGTTTATACAATTATGGCTCGCCCCATCCACCGAGTGCAATTTCTCCTGGGCAAGTATCTAGGACTGGTGGTGACCTTGGTGGTGAATGTGGTGATTATGCTGATTGTTTATCTGGCAACTCTCTGGTCCGGGCATGTTCCAATTCGGAGCACTGTGTTTCAAGCTGTCCAGCTCATGCTGGTGGAAATGTTAGTGATCACGGCAGTGGCATTAATGTTTTCAACGTTCAGCACGGCAACCCTCAGTGCAATTTTCACGATCGGAGTGTACATCGTCGGTCATCTGACGGAGGATCTCAAAGCCATTGCAGAGAGGAGTCCGAGTGCCACGATTAAAGGTCTTATGAGCGGTCTGTACTATATCTTTCCCAATCTTGAGATGCTGAATATCAAAGGACAAGCGGCATCAGGGATCTCCGTATCGATTGCATTTCAATCGATGGCAACAGTGTACGGATTGTTATATGCAACTCTCCTGCTCGTCGGAGGCTGTTTGATTTTTCAGCGTAGAGATTTCTGAATCAGCACTGTGTTGGTTTTGCGTCCGGTGTAGTGGTCCCTCGCATCGCTGGTGCCCTTGCCAACGGGCATCAGTCGTCCCCAAAGGGGTGTTTGGAGCCTAGGGCAATCGTCTCAGCCGAGTGATGGTTCTGGATTTGGACTGAGCCGGCCTGTGATTGTCTTTTGTCCCGCCGATTTCCTGAACCATCACGAGATGGTCGTTCGAGTTTCAGCCGTGGCTCAGCCAATTTTCTCGGAATGTTTTGAGACATTTGGGTTTAGAGGTAAAATTTCAGAACGACTTGAATCGAAAGAAAGGATTCCACGATGAAGATTGAGAACGGGCATTTCTTGATTACAGGTGGAAGCGGGTTTATCGGCGCGTACGTAGCCGAACTGCTTCTGAACCACAAGGCATCCAGAGTGGTGCTTTTTGACAAGGCCCTGAACGAAAGCAATGTCGCCGAGGTCCGGAGAGATGCGCGGGTGAACCTTGTCGAGGGAGACCTCCTGAACCAGGATGCGTTGAAACGGGTTTGTCAGGGAATAAATGGGATTTTTCACATGGCCGTACTCCCGCTTGGGCCTTGTGACAAGGATCCTCAGCTGGCATTTGAAGTCAATATTCGAGGTACGTTCGCCATCGTTCAGGAAGCGATCCGTGCAGGAGTCAACAAGTTCGTATATTCGTCAGCCTCATCCGTGTACGGGGATACCCTTGAAGTGATGAATGAGCAACATCCATTCAACGCTCGAAGCATGTATGGCGTGACGAAACTGTGCGGCGAACTGCTTCTCCGTCCGTTCGAGTCGAAGCTTCCCTACGCAGTCGTGCGATATATGAATGTCTATGGGCCTCGGCAAGTCGGAGGGTTGATCCCCGCGGTGTTAGGAAAAATACGCTCGGGACAAGCGCCCGTCATTAATGGAGATGGATCCGCATCGTTTGATTTTATACACGTTCGGGATGTCGCACGGTGTACCGTGATGGCCATGGCGAGTGACGTCAGCGGAGAAGCGTTTAACGTCGGGAGCGGAACAGAAGTGACGGTCAAAGAGATAACCGTGAAGCTGTTGGAGTTGTGCCGTTCGCTGCTTCAGCCCATATATCAGCCACAAGCGACTGGATCGATGACAAGGCGCGTAGGGAGTAGCGAAAAGGCGAAGCGGTTGCTGGGCTTTCAAGCACAGACCACCTTGCAACAGGGTTTGGAAGAATTGGCGAAGGGATCGTAATCGTCACATGTGCGGGATAGCCGGTATCTATAGTGTTGCAGGCAAGCCCATCGAGCCATTCGATATCGTTCGAATGTGTGATGCCCAAGCTCATCGTGGCCCCGATGATGCTGGCTATGTCTTACTTGCTCCGGTCAAGAAAAAACAGAAGCCTAGTTGGTGGGAGATTACCCCAACCGATCAATGTCGGGAATTTCCGGATTTGCAGACGCAAGAATTGAGTCATTCGAGAGTAGCCTACGGACGGCAACCGTATCGACTTGGTCTTGGGCATCGTCGGCTCTCCATTCTTGACCTCTCAACGGCCGGTCATCAGCCAATGGCCAACCGTGAGAAGACGTTGTGGATCACCTATAACGGAGAAATCTACAACCATCTTGAGCTGAAGAAGGAACTCGTCCGCAAAGGGTATGAATTCGTGTCGACTACGGACACAGAAGTCATTCTGTACCTGTACCAAGAATATGGATTGGATTGTATCGAGCGATTGAACGGCATATTTGCGTTCGCCTTGTGGGACGACCTGCGCGCCACACTGCTGCTGGCGAGGGACCGCTACGGAGTGAAGCCCCTCTATTACACGGAATGGAGAGGCTCATTGATGTTTGCATCGGAGATGAAGGCTTTTTTGGGGCTGAAGGACTTCCCTCGGCAGGTGAACCGTGCCGCTGTGAAAGACTACTTTACGTTCCAAAACACGTTCGGAGAGACGACGTTGTTCGACGGTGTGCATCTGCTCGAAGCAGGACACTACGTCGTCGTCAGTGAGGGCGGAATCACGCGACGGCGATACTGGGATTTCAACTTTGTTCAGATTGAGGATCTTGGAGAGAACCAAGCAAGGGAACGACTCGGATTTCTCTTGGAAGATACGGTTAAGCGACAGTTGATGAGCGATGTGCCGGTCGGGGCGTACTTGAGTGGGGGGATGGATTCTGCATCCATTACGGCATTGGCTTCTGCGAGCGTGCCTCGGCTCATGACGTTTACGGGGGGATTTGATCTCACCAATGTCTCGGGATTCGAGGCGGCGTTCGACGAACGGCGCGATGCCGAGGCGCTCTCAGCGTTATTCAAGACGGAACACTATGAGATGGTCTTCCACGCGGGAGATCTGGAATGGGCTCTACCCCGGGTCATCTGGTCAATCGAGGATCTTCGAGCCGGAATGTGCTATCCGTATTATTACACGGCACGGCTGGCCAGTCGGTTCGTGAAAGTGGTGTTGGCTGGAACAGGTGGAGATGAGATCTTTGGGGGGTATCCCTGGCGGTACCGGATGGCCTCTGGCGAGGATCAAAACCACGATGACTTTCTGGGCAGATATTTTGAGTATTGGAATCGGCTCGTTCCCTGCCAACAGCACACGAGCTTCTTTTCCACCGAGATGATCCATCACACCAGCGGTCATAATCCCGTTGAGAGTTTCCGCCGAATTGTGAATCAGGATCGCCAGGATCGTGATCCGATCAGGCGGGCGCTCTATTTTGAGGCGAAGACGTTTCTCCACGGGCTCCTCGTGATTGAGGACAAACTCAGCATGGCGCACTCGCTTGAGTCGCGAGTGCCGCTGCTTGATCATGCGCTGGTGGATTTTGTGACCACGTTGCCGACGAAGTATCTCATCAATCGCCAATGGGAGAAAAACCCGCACAGAGACGAAAACCTGTCAGGCAAATACCTGTTTCGGCGAGCGATGGAGGGGATCCTTCCGGATGCGATTCTGCTCAAACGCAAACAGGGATTCAGCGCTCCGGATCAGTCGTGGTATCAGGGGCCCCTCATGGCCTACATCAAGAGTATTTTGTTCGACCGTCGGACAAGGGCCCGAGGGTTTTTCCAGAACACATTTATTCAACGTGTCGTGGATGAACATTTGAACGGGAAAGTGAACCATCGGCTCCTCATCTGGAGCTTGCTGAGTTTTGAGTTCTGGAATCGTCTATTCATCGACGGTGAGGGGATTCCGGCATATGCAATTCCGCCTCGGAGGTAACGCCCAGCTTTTCTAGTGTACAGCGATTGTGTCATACCGATAATCCCAAACTGATATCAATCATGCACAAGACGGACAACGTTTCCATGGGAGTCAAACTCTGGCCGGAAGACCTGGCGGGCTTCACGCACCGTCTTCAACTGATCTGGGTATTGGCTCTTGATGAGCTTAGACGAACTTATGGGGGATCGCTTCTCGGTCTCAGCTGGATCATTTTGAAGCCTGTGATGCTCATCACCCTGTATACCGTCCTGTTCGGGTTCGTGTTTCAAATTCGCGGTGGAGCGGACCAAACAACCGGTGAATACATATTGGTGCTTCTAAGCGGCTTGCTGCCCTGGCAAATGTTTGCGGAGGCCTTAACGGCTGCGACCGGGGCCATTTCGTCGAACGTGAGTCTAGTGACGAAGATTCTGTTTCCGATCGAAATTCTTCCGGTCATCAAGGTCGTCAGCGCCACGGTGACAGGGTTGGTCAGTCTGCTGGTGTTTGTGGCGGTGCTGATTCCATTGCATCACCTCGGATGGGCCGTGCTCTTACTGCCATTTCTGCTGGTGGCCCAGCTGTTATTTACTGTTGGTCTCTCGTGGGTCCTTTCCGCCTTCAACGTGGCCGTGCGGGATACGAATCAGGTTCTTCCGTTCGCCTTGACCCTCGGGATGTTTCTGAGCCCGGTCGTCTATACCTCGGTCATGGTGCCGCACCCGCTTGCGGTGCTGTTCTCATACAATCCGATGTCGTATTTTCTTGAAGGATACCGAGCGATTTTCTTAACCGGCCAAAGTCCTCCTGTTGATGTATGGCTGCTCGTCGGCGGCTTGTCTGCTGCGACATGTCTCAGCGGGTGGTGGATCTTTGGTCGAATGCGGCTCTTGATAGCCGACTATCTGTAATCATCCGATATGCTGGCCATTCAAGCGAAGAA
This sequence comes from Nitrospiraceae bacterium, assembly GCA_035623075.1. Taxonomy (NCBI): domain Bacteria; kingdom Pseudomonadati; phylum Nitrospirota; class Nitrospiria; order Nitrospirales; family Nitrospiraceae; species Nitrospiraceae bacterium. Next base: position 25,832 of record DASPUC010000027.1, read on the forward strand.
CCTGACGAAGATTTATCGATGGTATCCGAGACGTACGGATATCGTGAAAGAATGGCTCACCTTCGGCCGAAGGTCCTACCACTTATTGCGAACCGCGCTTGACGATGTCTCGTTCGAAATCATGAAAGGCGAGAGCATCGGGGTGATGGGCTGTAATGGTGCCGGCAAGAGCACATTGTTGAAATTGCTGGCAGGGCTGTCCCAGCCAACCAGCGGAGTATTTGATGTCAGAGGACGAGTTGCTGCCTTGCTCGAGTTGGGCACCGGATTTCATCCGGATTATTCCGGAGCGGAGAACATACGCGTTAACGGCATGCTTCTCGGATTGAGTCGGGGTGCCATTGAACAGAAGTTTGATGCAATCGTGGACTTTGCCGAATTGCGTCACGTGATCGACCAGCCATTGCGGACCTATTCGACAGGCATGCAGGCGAGGCTGGCCTTTGCAATCGCGACGGCATTGGAGCCGGAGATTCTCCTCATCGACGAAGTGTTGGCTGTCGGGGACGCGTCCTTCGTGAATAAATGCATTCAGTTTCTCCAGCGTTTTCTCAATAGGGGAGGAACGGCCGTACTGGTTTCGCATAATTCGTTTCTGCTCAGCCGTCTCTGCAAGCGGGTCATTTGGATTGACCAGGGGAAGCTCGTGCAGGTAGGGGAGGCACATGCCGTATGCCGTGCGTACGATCTCTATGTGCGCCAGCGCGACCGGGCAAAGCAAAATACTCACAACCAAAGTGAGGGGGACCTTCGGTGGGGATCAGGAGAGATCCGTATTCAGTCCACATCGTTGCTGGATGGTGCCGAGCAATCCCAGTCAGCCTATGTGACCGGCGAAAAAATGGTCGTCCGTCTCACTTATGAGTCCACGCGCACTTTTGAGAATCCTTCTGTATACATCCTCATCACCAGGGAAGACGGATTGCTCGTGACGAGTGCCTTCTCCGGTGAGCCGGCGGTGGAGTTAGGGAATTTTTCCAAAACCGGAACCGTCGACATCGTATTTGATCCTCTGCTGTTGGGAGATGGGTCATACTTGGTTTCAGTCGGTATTTTCCCGAGGAAGGAAGGGGCTGAGTCCATCTACCGCCTCGATCCCTACGACCTCCATGAAAATGTATGCGAATTCACCGTGAAACGCCCGGATCGGCCCCTACAGACTGTGTGTGATCATCCGGTCAGCTGGTCCCATAAAGCCTCGCCTTGACCCGAATAGCTCTGGAACGGAGAAGAACGTATTGGAACGGGATTCTGTGAAGAAGTGGAAGTACTGTCACTGTGTACGCTGGCGCTCTTGCCTCTCAAGGCGCTCGGTCGAGGCCAAGAGTTGTATCCGCGTGTCCGATCGAAACGAGAAAGGGTGGTCGACTGAGTAATGGAATCTGCGTGTGCTGGTAAGAAGAAAACCCTCCTTTCTAAGCTTCTGGTGTGCCCATCCTGTCTCGGCACACTGGTTGAAGAACCCCAACGGTACGCGTGCGTCAACTGCCGATGCGAATTTCCGATTCGGGATGGTATTCCTCGCTTCCTGCCGGCACTGTCAAAGGATGAGCAACAGGTAAAAGAAGGATTTAACATCGCCTATCAGCATTATAGGGACTCCCGCTATCTCCATTTTACGCCTGCATTGGTCGACCAATGGCTGGAAAACGTGAATCTGCCCAAAGGGTATTTTCAGGGGAAGCTCGTGCTAGACGCCGGTTGTGGGTCCGGGCGATGGACCTATGCGATGGCTTTGTTGGGGGCCACCGTCGTCGCCGTCGACCTGACAGACTCCGGCGTCGCAGCCGCTCATGCTGCGACATCGGCGATGGACAATGTCGTCGTCGTGCAAGCCAGTCTCTTTCAGCTCCCGTTCCGCCAAGCAAGTTTCGATTTTGTCGTGAGCTGGGGCGTCATGCACCATACGCCGAATACCAAGGCGGCGTTTGATCGGGTCGCGCCAATGGTCAAGAAGGGTGGAACGTTCTATGCGATGGTATATGAAAAACACAACCCGTGGAAGTTTGTTTGCACGGATTTTCTCCGTCGGATCCTGCAACGGTTTCCAGAGCCGCGTCGATATGACCTCTGCCGCTATTTGATCATTAAAAATCGACATCTCTACTCCTTTCTTCAACGCCACCTCATTTGTGCAGCCTATCCTCCAAGTGGAGACCCATTGGCAATCTCAACGATTCATTACGGGCTCTATGATGCGTACACGCCCATGTACAATTTTCTTCATACGCGCGCTGAAGTTACTGCCTGGTTCCAAGAGCATCATTTCAATCAGATTACGTTGACCAAGCCCGTACGATTCACTCGGAAACGGGACATCAAATTGCAGGGAGAATGTGGAGGCGCGATCAACATGCGCGGAGTTCGCGCATGAAAGTACTCCATGTGGGGAACATCGCGAACAACGCGTACAACAACGTGAAATTCTTGCGTCGCAAGGGTGTTGAAGCCGACGTATTGTGTCATGACTATCGACACGTGATGGCTCAGCCGGAATGGGAAGATGCGACCTTTTCTGGAGTGGTCGACGAGTATGAGCCGGATTGGACGTCGATGGATCTGGGTAATTTTCGTCGACCCGCATGGTTCAAACAGGAAACGCTATGCAGAGGAGGGATTCTTCGGAAACAACTCTTCAAAGGGCAATTTAGGATGGAGCGCTTGGCCTTTCAATTGCCTACCTTGTGGTTTTGGCTCATGACCAAACATCTGGAATGCAAAAGGACAGGAAGTTCTCCGACCCCCCGCATGCTGGACCTCTGGAGCCATGCCTGCCACAGAAAGCGATTCGAAGAATGGTTTAAAGGGTACGATTTGATTCAGGCGTATTCGACGGATCCTATCGATGCGTGGATGTTTGCCGATGGCCGGCCTTATGTGGCGTTCGAGCACGGGACGATGCGGGAGATTCCCTTTGAGCACAGTGCGCGGGGTCGATTGTTGACCCTCGCCTACCGGCAGGCCGGCAAGGTGGTGATCACGAATCCCGACGTCGTCGCTGCAGCCCAACGCCTCGGCTTGAAAAATTTCCTGTTTATTCCGCACCCCGTCGATGAAACGAAGTATCGCCCGCTGCACACATCGTTGCGCGAGTCGCTGGTCGATCGTTACCAAGCTGATCTGATTCTTTTCGCTCCCTCGAGGCATAACTGGGCTTTGAAGGGAAATGATGTGGTGCTCAAGGCGTTCGCCCGGTGCATAAAGTCTTTCCCGGGACGATTAATCTTGATTTTGAACGAGTGGGGCCAAGAGGTGGAAGAATCGAAGGCCTTAATCGAGACACTCGGAATCGGCAGCCGCGTCGTCTGGACTCCGCCGCTGAACAAGATGATGCTGATCGAGTACTACAACGCGGTTGACGTGGTTTTGGATCAATTCACCATCGGGACATTCGGCACCGTGACACCTGAGGCTATGGCGTGCGGGAAGCCGGTCATGCTGCACTTTTCCCGCGAAGTCCATGAATGGTGCTATGGCGAGATGCCGCCGGTGGTCTCGGCAAGGACGGAGGACCAGATCTTCGACCGGCTCATGGAATTGCTGAGTAGTCCGGGTCACCGCGCGGCCCTTGGGCAAGCCTCACGGGAGTGGGTAGAAAAGTATCACGGATGGGAATTGGTGGCGGATCGACACATTGAAGTCTATCGCGAGTTGCTACAACGATGAGCAGGACTCAGCAATGGCTCAAGTTGGCCGGAGAGTGTGTGATCCTTCCGTTTTTCGTCGTGATCGTCGTGTGCGTGTGCTGGCCTTGGGTGGCTGTGAAACAAAGAGGGAAAGAAGCCGGGTACAAGCCAAAGATTATTTGGGGGCCGACGCCGATCATCAATATCGCAACGAACGCGGCCGCCGATCGGCTCTACGGGTATCAAAGCGACACGCTCGTCTATCGGCCCTACTATATTACAAATGAATTTACGTTCAATTTGGAGCGGTGGTGGAAACATAAGCTACTTGCTCTTTTTATTCCCTGGGGCGTGTTCATTTGGGCTGTGTTTCGGTACGACATCTTTCAACTGTATTTTGACGGGGGATTTCTGAACCGAACCATCGGGAAGCGGCTGGAGTTTCCGTTGTTGAGACTACTGGGGAAAAAAGTGGTTGTCTCTGCCTATGGAGCGGATGTCCGTACGGAATCCAAGACACGTGCACTGGGAGCGTACAACTGTTGTCTCGATTGCACACAGCGCCTGATCGCCTGCATTTGTGACGACGCGAAGGCCCAGAAGAATCTGGTGCATGTCCATCGCTACGCACATGTTACGTTGTCGATGGGCGATATGACCGAATACACACCGGGAAGCCGCAACGACATGTTTTACTGGGCGATCGACTTGAAAAAGTGGCCGTATGTGGGTGTTTCCCTCTCGAGCCGACCAGTCCGCATCGTGCACGCGCCGAATCATCCCCAATTTAAGGGATCGCGGTTTCTGTTTGAGTGTGTCAGGGAGCTCAAGGCGGAAGGGTATCCCGTAGAACTTGATGTGGTGACAGGCATGAGTCATGCCGAGGCGATGGAAATCTATAAGAGAGCCGATATCGTCGCTGATCAGTTTCTCATCGGGTGGCATGGGAATTTTGCGGTTGAGGGAATGGCGCTGGGAAAGCCCGTCGTTGCGTACATTCGGAAACCCGAGTTGTACCTTCCCAAGGGTCTAGGATGTCCGATCGTCAGTGCGAACCCCGATTCTCTGAAACAGACATTGGTGTCGCTCATCGAGGATCCGGAGCGGCGTCGGGAACTGGGAGTCCAAGGCCGTCAGTATATCGAGCAGGTATTTTCGCTTGAGCGCGTTGGAGAACGAATGACCCGTCTCTATGATCAACTGGGATTTGCAAGACCAATGATGGAGGGAGTGCGATGAAGATTGTGGTGACCGGTGCGACAGGTTTTGTCGGCGGGCAGGTTGTGAGACGCCTCATGTCGGATCATGAACTGTATTGCGTGACACGCAAGGGAGGCGCATTGCCGGTCCATCCACAGGTTCACCGGGTGGAGCAAGATCTCGTGACGATCGATGCGGGGGCGCTTCCGAAGTCTGTCGATGCCATCTTGCATTTGGCCCAGTCACGACAGTTTCGGAAATTTCCCGATCAGGCGAGGGATATTTTCAAGGTGAATACCGACTCCACCCTGCAGCTACTGGAATATGGCCGCCAAGCGAAGTGCAGGGTCTTTGTATACGCATCGTCAGGGGGGGTCTGCGGGTATCTGCCACGGCCGATTGTCGAAACTGATCCGCCTCAAATCATCAATTTTTATCTGGCCTCAAAGTACGCCGCAGAATGCCTGGTGAATTCGTATGGAGACTTCTTTGCACCCATCAATCTCCGATACTTCTTCGTGTATGGAGAAGGGCAGAGAGATATGTTCATGCCCGGATTGGTGACCAGAGTGCTGGAAGGTTCGCCCGTCACCACAGCGGGCAAAACCGGTGTTTCCATGAATCCCGTTCACGTGTCCGATGCGGTCGAAGCGACGGTACGAGCTATGGATCTCGCGCGCGGGGAGACCATAAACGTAGCGGGAGGGGAGACAACCACCGTCTATGATTTGGCTGAACTGATCGGGCAGGTGACCGGCCATGAACCGCAGTACCAGTATGAACCGGACAAGGGGTCCTTGGCTATGGTCGGCAGTATCGAGAACATGAAGCAAAAACTCGGGGTGACACCGAAAATCACGCTCAAGGAAGGCATTGAACGCCTTGCCAAAGATGTCATGGACGAGAGATCGGCAAAATCTCGATGAGAGTGTTGCATTGCCCGACAGACACGGGAGGAAACGCGTGGGGGTTGTCACGGGCCGAACGGAAGCTCGGCATCCAAAGCGACGTCATGGTGCGTCGTGCGGACGCTCGGCAGTACCCTCACGATATCGACCTTCGGCTTCGGTCGGGGTGGTGGCCGTCAAGGTTCTATCGATTGACCAGGTTTCTCATGCGTGCCGCTCGCGACTACGACGTGTTTCACTTCAACTGGGGTATGACCATTATTGACCATTGGCTCTGGAATGTGAATTGTCTCGAGCTGCCTCTGCTCAAACGGTTGGGTAAGCGTGTCGTCGTGACCTTTCAGGGTTGCGATGCCCGCATGAAAATATGGAGTCGAGAGCACCTCGCCACATCGGCGTGTCGGGAATGCGACGTGGCTTGGTGTACAGAGCAAGTGGATCAGATTCGACAACAACGAATCAAAAAAATATTCTCCTATGCGGACCAAGTTTTCGCTCTCAACCCCGATCTGCTGCATTTTCTTCCGGGAGCGGAGTTCTTGCCGTATGCCAGCGTTGATGCCAGAGAATGGGTGCCGTCACAGAGAAGCTTTGACGGGAACGGCCGAACACAACCCCTCAGAATTCTTCATCTCCCTACTAATCGGAGCATAAAGGGCACGCGGTATGTCGAGGCGGCTTGTGAACGGTTGCGACGAGAGGGTATCGCGATCGAATTGAATGTGGTGGAAGACGCTCCGCACGCCGGCATGAAAGAACTCATTGAGGCAGCTGATGTGGTCGTCGATCAACTTCTCATCGGATGGTACGGAGCGGTGGCGGTGGAAGCCATGGCACTGGAGAAACCGGTGTTCTGTTATCTCCGCGAGGAAGACTTAAAACGGTTCGTTCCATTCCACGAGCAGATCCCGATTATGCGCACCACGAAAGAAACGCTTGCTGACGACCTGCGCACGTTTCTTCTGAGACGAGCGGAAGGGCATGACATCGGAGCAGCGGGGCGTGCGTTTGTGTGCCGGTACCACGATCCGCTACAGATTGCACGCCGAACGATCCTCGCCTATGAGAAACACGTTTCTCGAGGCTGATCATGCGAAGCAACGATCCCGGCTCGTAACCCCTCAAGGAAAGTGTCTCCTCACATGACCACCATGAAAGCAACTGGTGTTTCAGCGCGACGTAAAATCATGCTGCTGACGGTCGGGCTGGAAATCGGAGGGACAGAAGGGCAGGTGATGGAACTCGCCTGCCGCCTGGACCCGACACGTTTCGCGATTGTGGTCTGCGGCTTAAAGGGAGAGGGGACGATTTCGCAGGAAATGCGACGGCGCGGCATCCGTGTCATTACGCTCGGCGGAAGAGGAAAACTGGACGTCCGCGTGTTCTGGAGGCTCGGCCGAGTCCTGATGCAAGAACGCCCCGATGTTATTCATGCGTTCTTGTCCCCGGCGAATTTTGCCTGCTGTGTCATGGGGTCTTTGCTGAGGATTCCGGTACTGATCCTGTCCTATCGGGATCTAGAAGTGTGGAAACGATGGCCTGCCATCCTCATTGACCGTATGATGGTCCGAAGGGCTCATGCCACCACCTGTTGCTCGGAGGCGGTTAGGCAGTTTGCGCTCGCGAACTTCCACGTACAGGAGGATCGTATCATCACGATCCACAACGGGATCGATGTGGAGCGTTTTACTCGCCCACGCGTCACGAGCAGGGCAAAAATGAAGTTGCGCGACGACACTGTAGTCATCGGCACTGTATGTCGCATCGAGGAGCCGAAGAAAGGCTTGTCGGTTCTCCTGGAAGCCATGAACCATCTGCTCAACTCCACTCCGCCGACCGACTGTCAACTCGTCATCGTCGGAGAGGGGCCGGCGTTGCCGCGGTTGCAGCGGCGGTGTGTCGAATTGGGGATCTCGTCCAGCGTGGTATTTGCTGGTGTCCATCGCCATGTCGAGGAGGTCCTTCCGCTCATGGATCTGTTTGTCATGCCTTCGCTGTACGAGGGCTTCGGAATTTCCTTGATTGAGGCGATGGCGGCCCACCGGCCGGTGGTCGCAACGGAAGTGGGGGGAATCCCGGAGGTCATCGTTCACGATCAGAGTGGACTTGTGGTCGCACCTGGGGATCACGTGGCACTTGCGGAGGCTCTCATGCGGCTAATGGGCGATTCGACATTGGCCAAGAAACTGGCGGACGGTGGTCAGGCGAGGGTCCAAGAGCGATTTTCGATTCAGGCTGCAACCAGACGTCATGAACTTCTCTATGAACATCTTCTGGCTCGGCAGGTCCCTTCGAACTTTGAGAACAGTCCCGTGACCAAGAAGACAGATCCTGTCATCGAGATGCGGTAGATACATGCTGCTCCTGATACTCACCGGCATCCTCGCATTCACGATGGCCATCTACGGCGTCCCATTGGCCCGCCGCGCGGCGCTCAAATACGGCATCGTGGATGCGCCCGACGGAAATTTGAAGCACCAGAGAGAACCGGTGCCCTATTTCGGTGGACTGGCGATCTACATCGCCTTTCTGATGAGCCTGGTCTTTACGTTTGAGTTTCGCCATGACGTGCTCGGCATCATCCTGGGTGGAACCATTGTTGTGATGTTGGGGCTCATCGACGATTTTGGAGTCTTGACGCCCGCCACGAAACTAGTTGGACAGCTTCTGGCGGTATTCGTGTTGATCAAAAGCGGGATCAAAATCGAAATCGCCGCCTTACCCGATTGGCTGGATTTGGTTTTGACGATGTTTTGGATGGTTGGTCTGATCAATGCGTTCAACCTCTTGGACATCATGGATGGACTTTCAGCTGGCGTGGGAGCGGTGAGCGCGAGCTGTCTGCTCGTTGTCGCCATCTTGCAAGGAGATCAGACCATCGCGTTCATGCTGGCAGCCTTGATCGGAAGTCTGGTGGGCTTTCTTCGGTATAACTGGCAACCCGCTACCATTTACATGGGCGATACAGGCGCCATGTTCATCGGCCTGTTGCTTGGCGCGATGACGATGATCGAGCAATATCCTAGTTCTCATCCCGTCTCGCTCTTAACTCCCGTGTTTATTTTGGGGATTCCCATTTTCGATACGCTGTTTGTCATGTACATTCGGTACATGCGGGGACTTCCCGTCTTCTGGGGGAGTCCGGATCATATCGCGATCCGTTTACGACACTGGGGCATGTCGGTCCCGCAGATTGTCATGACGAGCTGTGTGGCCACTGCGGTGGTGGGAGGCATCGGCTTATTGATGTTGGTCACGAGCCAGGAGGTCGCGTGGAGTTTATGTTTCGGGACTATAGGAGTGTTGCTTTGCCTCACACTTGTCTTGCGAAAAGTTGATGTGAGGAAGCCACCTCAGCCTGCCGTGGCGATTGGTCAGGGAAACGGGACGAGGGCTGCATGATCGTCATCGTCGGTGCAGGGTTGGCGGGCCTCAGCACAGCCTACCACCTTTCCGGTCTTCCATATCGACTGTTTGAAAGAGAGGAGGAAATCGGCGGGCTGTGCCGTTCGTATCGAAAAGATGGATTTACGTTCGATTACACGGGACATCTGCTCCACTTTCGCCAAGCCGAAATCAAAGCCTTAGTCGAACGCCTACTCGCCGGAAAACTGGCAAAACATGCCAGGCGATCCTTCATCTACTCCCACCGAACCTATACGGAATATCCGTTTCAGGTGAATACGTTCGGGTTGCCGCCTGAGGTAATCCGGGAATGTCTCATGGGATTTATTGCGACATTGACGCGGCCTATGTCGTCCATCTCCCCTGAGGACCGTACGTTCAAACAGTGGATTTTGGAGAACCTTGGCGAAGGCATGGCGAAGCATTTCATGGTGCCGTTCAACGAAAAACTCTGGCAGGTCTCATTGGACGAACTGACCTCCGATTGGGTCTCATGGCTCGTGCCGAAGCCGGAACTCAAGGATGTGATCAACGGCGCCCTGGGTATCAAGGACAAAGCGTTTGGCTACAACCCTTCGTTTCTCTACCCGACAACGGACGGAATCAGAGTCTTGCCGGATTCGTTTTTGCCGGGCATTACTGCAATCCGAAACAGCATGGAACTGGTGGAAATCGACACGAAGCGTCGGTGCGCATCCTTTGACGATCGGCAGCGCGGTAAGAGCATCCAGGAACATTACGAGTCTCTGGTTTCAACGATTCCGATTCCTGAACTGGTTCGTCGCTGTCGTGATTTTCCCGACCATCTGAAGGAAGCCGCACGAGGTCTTCGGTGGGTCTCGGTCTCTAACGTGAATCTCGGCGTGTCGCGGGACCGAGTGTCCGATAAACACTGGATCTATTTCCCCGAATCCGAATATCCCTTCTACCGGGCCGGATTCCCCATGAATTTCTCCGCCTCTTTAGGACGCCCCGGCTGTAGCTCGATCTATGTGGAGATCTCGCACCGGCCGAACGAACGTCAGCCTGCAGAAGAACTGATCAAGCAGGCACGCTCCGGCATGGAACGAACCGGCATCTTGCGGCCGGACGACGAACTCGTTGTGGCCGATGTCAAAGACCTTCATTACGCGTATGTCTACTTCGATCGCCATCGCGCGCGCACGGTGCCTGCCATCCTTGCTGAATTGGAGCGGCGAGGGATCTACTCGATCGGTCGCTATGGCCGCTGGGAGCACACCTCGATGGAGGATGCGATCAGCCAAGGGCAACAGCTCGCCGAGCGCCTCCGCGGCAAGGCCGATCAGCGCGCGTCTGCCTAAGAGAGTAGCGTGCATAAGGTCTGCCACATTATCACCAAGCTGGAGCTCGGCGGGGCGCAGCAAAACACGCTGTACACAGTTTCTCATCTGAACCGGACCAAGTTTCTCCCCGTGCTCATTACCGGCGAACCGGGCATTCTTGACGAGGAAGCCAAAGCCCTGCCGGGTGTGACGTTCCTTCAAGTGCATTCCTTGGTTCGAGAAATCCGTCCTCTTAAAGATTGCCGTGCCCTATTGAAGCTGACGAACATCCTCAGAAAGCTCCGGCCAATGGTCGTCCATACACACAGTTCGAAAGCGGGAATTCTCGGCCGAATGGCGGCTCAGCTGGCCGGCGTTCCCATCGTGATCCACTCGATTCATGGGTATGGGCTGACACCGGTTCAACATCCGCTGGTTCGTCGTATGCTCTTGGGATTGGAGCGTTTGGTCTCAAAGAAGACGACGCGCTTCTTTTCGGTCTCGGAAGCGAATCGCCGACAAGGCATCGCGTGGGGGCTCTTCTCGTCCGATCGCTGTGTCGTGATTCGGAGCGGAGTGGACTTCAAAGCGTTGCGGGGGACCTCGGTCGACAAGCCAAGCAAGAAGCGTGAGCTCGGACTCGATCCGGCTCGACCGGTCGTCGGTGTGGTCGCACCGATGAAGCCTCAGAAAGCACCGCTGGATTTTGTCAGAGTAACGGCACTGGTTCGCCAGACGCATCCCAATGTCCAATTCGTGATGGTCGGTGATGGAGAACTTCGTCCGGCCGTTGAACGGGAATGCACGAAACTCGGATTGAACCAGTCGTTGCATGTGTTGGGCTGGCGGCGGGATGTCGCTGAGATCCTGCAATGTATGGATATATTTGTCTTGACTTCGCTCTGGGAGGGCCTTCCGCGGGTCTACCTTGAAGCCTTGGCTCTGGGAGTCCCTGTCGTAGGGACGTGGGTGGATGGCGCGGATGAAGTCGTCAAAGATGGCGTGAACGGGTTCTTGCTGGAGCCTGGTGATATCGCTGGAATGGCTGCCAAGGTGCAACTGCTTCTCTCCCACCGTGTGTCGCTCTCTCAATTAGACCAGTCATGGCTCGAGAAAGAGTTTGATATCCGTGAAATGGTGCGCCGCCAAGAAGAGGAATATCAGCATCTGATCGAGAGTCTATCGTCAGATTGACCGAAATGCCCATGTCTTTTGAGGCCGCTCTCATCGAGAAAACGGCGTTCCCCCTGTCAACATCTACTCTCTCCACACGTTGTATATTCTGTCGTATAATGAGGCTGTACAACTTGGGGGCTTGACACGGTGCCGATCAATGCTATGCCGAAGGAGGTCATCATGAAGTTCACGATCTGGGAAGCCTTGTTCGTCCTCTCTATCCTGGGAAATACAGTGGCTGCCTTCGGAGGGACTGGTGTGGGCCAGGGGAGTGATCTCTCGCCCCGTGAGATCTACGAACGGACGGCTCCCGCGGTTGTGATGGTCATGGGACATTCTGACGGCGGCACGAGCGGGAGTGGGGGAACCGGGTCGATCATTCAGGCCGACGGAACGATCCTTACGAATGCCCATGTGGTCATCGAGGAACGAACGGGAAAACCCTACCCGCGGCTGTCGGTCTTTTTGAAGCCAGCACGGGTGACAGGCGATTCAAAGGTGGACTTGTCGCGCATGTATCGTGCGAGGGTCGTGGCATATTCTCACCCATTGGATTTGGCGTTGTTGAAACTAGAAGGAGTCACAGAGGCGCTCCCAGTGGTGAGTTTTAGCGATTCGTCACGCACGAGTATCGGAGATCACGTGGTCGCTATCGGACATCCGGAGCAGGGAGGACTCTGGACCTTGACCACCGGCGTCATCAGTGCAGAGGTTGACAACTTCAACGGGGTGAAGGGCAAAAACGTCTTTCAGACAGAGACGGGATTGAATCGCGGCAATTCAGGCGGCCCGCTGCTGGATGGAGAAGGACACATGGTCGGGATCAATACGGCGATCGCCCGCGTGGCGCCCGACGGGCTTCCGATCACAAGCATCAGTTTCTCGCTCAAATCCAGTGTGGCGACCCAGTGGATGCGGGATCAACATGTTGCCATTCAACAAGGGAACGGGACCACGTCCCGGATGGGGCAAACCAGAGTGGCGACAGATGGGTCGACGTCCGCTCCACCGGATCAATCCGCTCCGCAGGCCAAGCCAGCTCCCACACCAAGGGCGGAAGGATTGAATAAACCGCCCGTCAAACCAGATCTCGCCGACGCCGGTCCTGCTCGACCCTATGACCTCGATAAGTTAATCAGCGATCGGAGTAAGGCGGAGGCCGATCTCGACAATATGATCAGTGAGATGCGCGGTAGGATGAAAGGCCGCTAACCGCCGATCTCGCGGCGACATAATGTGACGTTCAGGCCAAGCGCTGCAGTCTTCTCGCGCAGGTCGCGTCTCTAGCTATCGAGTGTCCACCCTCGCTCTGCGCGTTTTCCCTTCTGTCAATCCGTTCAAGGCTGAACATTTGTGCTTCCCAAATCGTACGCCGAAAACCTAGGTGTTTCCCTTGGTCTGTCGGCGAGCCTCAGTGATGTTCTCTCCTCTCTGTACAACTTTGTCTCGTGCGCTGGTGGAAACCAACCAGTGATGAGGCGAATGGACTAGCCACATGGCCCATGTGGCTCTCAAAGAAGTGCACCGAAGAAAATGTGACGGCTGAATTGGTGCGAGAGTGCACCACCATCAGAGCATTTTGGATTAAAGATCGATTAGAGCGAACGGCATGAGCATTGCTGAGAAATATCTAGGTAGAGAAACAGGCTGGTGTCCCTATGATGCTCCTGCAAGCCCATTATCCGGTCGTTGCCGCGATCCTGGCCTTGATCGCCGGGATCTTCGCCGTCGACTGGTGGCTCCCGCAAACTCTCGCGATTACTGTGCTGTATGTGGTTCCTGTTCTGCTGGCGTCGCGGATTCATGTATCCTGGCTCACGTCACAGGTAGCAATCCTGGCCTCTGTCTTGACTCTGACGGAAATGATCCGCACGCCGCTGGCGAACCTCACCTGGGTGGCGGTGTGCAATCGATCCTTCACTCTTCTGGTCATTTGGGTCACGGCGGTGCTCTGTCTCCACCGGCAGCGGGACGAGGCGCGGCTGCGCAAAGTCTGTCAGGCCATCGAACAGCAGGTTGAAGAGCGAACGGCGGATCTGGCCCGGGCCAACAAACTCCTGGACGCTCTGCATGCAGAGGCTGTCTCGCAGCTCGCGGCAATCGTGAAGTCCTCGGATGACGCGATTGTCGGCATGACGCTCAACGGCATTATTAGAAGTTGGAACGCCGGGGCCGAACAGATCTACGGCTATACGGCGGATGAAATGGTCGGACGATCGATCTCACTGCTGTGTCCACCCGATCGACTCGACGAAGTGCCGGCGATGCTGGGCCGAATCGCACGCAGCGAGCACGTCCGCCACGTCGAAACAGTCCAGCGACGGAAACGAGGAACGCCGATCGATGTGTCGTTGACCGTCTCTCCGGTAAAGGACGCAGACGGTATCGTGATCGGTGCTTCGTCGATCGCCCGGGATATCACGGCGCGAAAGCGCACTGAAGCCGCTCTGCGTGAAAGCGAAGCTCGATTCCATATGATGGCGGACACCGCCCCGGTGATGGTGTGGATGGCCGGTCCGGACGGCCGCTGTACCTTCGTGAACAAGCGCTGGCTCGAGTTTACGGGGCGCTCGCTCAACGATGAGATCGGCGACGACTGGATTATCGGACTTCACCCGACCGATGCCGAACGGTGCCAGAACACCTACAAGGGTTCATTCAAAACCGAGCAACCGTTTTCGATGGAATATCGGTTGCAACGGAGCGATGGGAAGTATCGATGGGTTTTGGATACCGGAGTGCCGTTTTTCGAACCAGGCGGCCGGTTCGGAGGCTATATCGGAACCTGTGTAGACATGACCGAGCGCAAGGAAATGGAAGATCGATTGCGCAAGGCACTGAAGGACAAAGAAAGCCTCCTCCGCGAAGTCCATCACCGGGTAAAAAATAACTTGCAGATCATCTCGAGTCTGCTGAACCTTCAGGTCAGTTCGATCAAAGATTCGCAGGTTGCTCAGCTGTTTCGTGAATGCCAGGTGCGCATCACCTCGATCGCCTTGCTCCATGACACGCTGCATCGGTCCGACAACCTGTCCAAGATCGCCATGAGCGAGTATATGCGGACTCTGATCGGCCATCTCTTCCGGTCCTACGGAGTGGATAGCGCCAGAATTCGAGTCAACCTTCAGCTTGATGAGGTTGAATTCGACATCGATACAGGCCTGACGTGCGGCTTGATTCTGGACGAACTCGTATCCAATTGTCTCAAACACGCCTTCAACGGCCACCGCACAGGCTGCATTACGATTTCGCTGCAGGCGCACGCAGACGATACCTACTCGCTCCGGGTCAGCGACGATGGCGTTGGCCTGCCCAAGGACGGAGTCTTGAACAATCCGGACTCTCTGGGTCTGGAATTGGTCGGTCTCATGGCGGAAAAACTGGACGGAGCTGTCACATTGCAAAGCGGGCAAGGGACCGAATGGCAGGTCCGGTTCCGTCCGCTCCAGTACCAAGAAAGGATGTGAACTATGGAACAGGCCACCATTCTCGTTGTCGAAGACGAAACCATTGTGGCGAAGGACATTCAATGTAGCCTTCAGAGGCTAGGGTATCACGTGCCCGGTACGGCCACGTCGGGCGAAGAGGCGATCCGCAAGGCGGGCGAACTCAAGCCGGATCTGGTCATCATGGATATCGTGCTCAAAGGGCGGATGGACGGGGTCGAGACCGCGCAGCAGCTGCAGCATCAGTACGATGTTCCGGTCGTGTACCTGACCGCCTATGCCGATCGTCAGACGTTGGATCGGGCCAAAACAACTACGCCGGCTGGATACATGCTCAAACCCTTCCAGCCCACCGAGTTGCGCACGACCATTGAGCTGGCTCTGCACCGGTCACGGTCCAATCGGCATGTGAAGGAGAGTTTGCGCTGGTTGATGACGACTGTGCGCTGCATTCAAGAGGCCGTGGTCACCACCGACCGAGACGGCCGGGTGACCTATTTGAGCCCGGCTGCGGAAGCGTTGACCGGTTGGACGCTGCAAGAACTGGTGGAACTGGATCTCAGAGTCCTTTTACAGGCCGGCAAGGAGATGCCATGCGTGACAATCGACAATCCGGCTCGGCGTGCGATCGCCGAACGGAATGTCGTTCAACTGGAGGGGCTGTACTTGAAGAAGAAAAACGGGGCCGTCGACGAGATCAGCGGCCGCGTTGCGCCTGTGTCCGACGACGTAGGAACGATCATGGGCGCCGTGGTTGTCTTCCAAGAGATGAAAGGGACCGAGCTGGTGCGGGGAGAACTGGATCACCGTTATGCGAGGCCGGCAGGGATCATTAACCTCTGCGCCTGGTGCAAACGGGTGCCGGATGAATCAGGACATTGGTATGATCTCGCAACCTTCATCAGCGAACATTCGTTGCTCCAATTCAATGGAGGACTCTGTCCGGAATGTATGGCCAGGTGCTTCCCACGTAAGGTCGAGGATCAGGGGCAGTTGTGTGATCTCGAACCCTCACGTGATGAGTAGGGGTTTCTCAAATCCTGCGGGCAGTGTATGATGACACCCTGGCATGTCGCCGAACGGTTCCCTCGGTCGGTATCTTCCAGTCGCGGGCATCGCTTTGTCCGTCCTGTTCATCTGGGCGGCGGACGTACTCGCAAGAACTGATCTCGAGCGATTCGAGTTGCTCGGGCCTGTCAAGACGGTTGTCACGAAGTATCCCCAGTTACGGACCACTCATCAATTCGATCGAAACGGCCTCCTCACGAGCCTGGAGCTCTTCCAAACCGATGGGAAGGACTCAGCCCGCTACGTGTTTGTCCGTGATGCGTCGGGGCGTGTGACCGAGGAACAGACCTTCGAGCCGGATGGCACGATCGCCTATAAGAAGATTGTTCGTTATGGCTTTGACGAGCGGGGTCGGCAAACCGCGCTCGTGGCTGCCACAGACACGGGAGTCTTCACCAATGCGGAGTTTTCGATCTATGACCACCGCGGATTCCTGGTCGAAGAGCTCATTCTCTCCGGCCAAGGATTGATCGAAAAAAGCCTCTTCGATGTTCGGGGCAATCTCGTCTACCATGCGCGCTACTACCAAGGGAAATTGGTGCAAGAAGCGACGCATCACCACAACCCCCTCGGCCGTTTAATGGAAAGCCGGTACTACGGGTTCGATGGAGACTTGATGCGAAAGGACCTTTATCGCTACAACGAGGCGGGTCAGCTCATCGAACAGCAGAGCGAGCTCTTTCACCAGTCTCACCTCAGAAAGACGATCGTGACCTTCGAGTTCGACCACGTCGGCAACTGGAGCAAAGAGACCGTTCAGCAGTGGACGGACAAGGGTGGGAGTCTCACCTTGGCCGATACCGTCGTCAGCCGAGAGCGGCTCTTGACCTACTACGGATCAGAATAACGCGAGGTGCCCGGATGCCTGTGAGGGTGTTGTCCGACATGCATCCAGGGATGAAAGACCGAGTCGAAGATCCGATGTCGGTACCGGAGGATCTGCCTGATGCAGTTCATTCCAAAGGAAATCCTTCACAATCTCCTCATGGGCCTCCGGCCTGTCGCGAAGTTTGCCCAGCGATATCATTCGACGGGAATTAACGCTGACCCTGAGATGGTCAGCCGTGTGTTTGGACTCTATTCACGATTCGTATCCGTACAGGGGAAGGACATTCTGGAAATCGGTCCTGGTCAGACACTGGAAGTCTTGGAACGGGCGAAAGCGGAGGGGGCACGGAGCTGTGCAGCGATCGATGTGACGGAATACCGGTCGCCGGTGCAGGCGAGAGAGCGGGCTATTACATACGTGATATACGGGGGGAGAGAGGTGCCGTTTGAAGCAGACCGCTTTGACCTCATTTGGTCGTATACGACCTTTGAGCATTTGCGCTATCCCGAGCTCACCGTCCGAGAATGTTTTCGGATTCTTCGGCCGGGAGGGTGTCTCGTCTCTGTGATCGACCTCGGAGATCATGCGTTCTATGGACGTGCAGTAGCCGGCCCCGACAAACTGTTCGATTGCCTTCGGTATCCGGAATGGTTATGGAATCTCATGAGATGGAATCGAAGCTCGTATGTGAACCGACTGAGACGATCGGACTGGCTCAGGCTCTTCTCGCAGGCGGGATTTGTGGTGCGGGTGCAGGAGTCGACGGCCAGTGACAATATCGCGCGCTTGCTACCGACGCTGAAGTATCTGCACAAGTACAGTCATGACGACGCCGTCACGAGTATCTTGACGGTCTGCCTGGAAAAGCCGCTGAACGCTCACGCTTTGCAATCAAGCTAACTGGTAATCGCTCCTTCGGATGCGGAGGAGACGTGCCGTGCGTATTTAGCCATCACGCCGGAGGTATAGCGGGGAACAGGCCGTTTCGCCTTCTTCAACCGCGCCGCAATGTCTTTTTGCGAGAGTTCGACGTCCAAGCGCCGTTTCGCGATGTCGAACCGGATCATGTCGCCGTTCTTCACAGCGGCAATCGGCCCACCTTTGATGGCTTCTGGGGCAACGTGGCCAGCCATGAGGCCGTGGGTGGCGCCGGAGAACCGGCCGTCGGTAAGCAGGGCCACCGAGTCTCCCAGCCCCGCTCCGACGATTGCCGCCGTCACTCCCAACATTTCGCGCATGCCCGGGCCACCTGAGGGACCTTCATAGCGGATCACCACGACATCCCCGGCCTTGATCTGCCGTGCTTGGACGGCGACGAAGGCATCTTCCTCCCGGTCAAACACCTTCGCGGGACCGCGGAAGGTCATGATGGAATGGCCGGCCACCTTGACCACGCAACCTTCCGGAGCCAAGTTGCCCTTGAGGATGACCAATCCGCCGGTCGGCTTGATGGGATTCGACAAGGGTCTGAGAACTTGCTGGCCGGCCGTTTCCTTCGCCTCGTTGGCTTCTTCGCCGATCGTCTGCCCAGTCACCGTAGGTTGGCCGGCGTGGAGAATGCCCGCCTCGAGCAGCCGCTTGGCCACCAGCGTGGTTCCTCCAGCAGCATAGAGATCCGCCGCCGTAAACCTGCCTCCCGGCTTGAGGTCGGCGAGCAGCGGCACTTTCCGATTGATCTGATCGAAATCATCGATCGTGAGCTTCACGCCCATTTCTCGAGCGACGGCGAGCAAGTGCAGCACGGCATTGGTCGAGCCACCAGTCGTGGCCACCGCTGCGATCGCGTTCTCCAGCGACTTCCGCGTGATGATCTGGCGTGGTCGCAGATCGTGCTTCAGGAGGTCCATCACCATCCTTCCACATTCGAACGCCACGTCGTCCTTGTGTTGATCCATCGCCGGGACCCCGTTGCGACCCATCGGAGAGATACCGAGAAATTCAAAGGCGATCGCCATCGTATTGGCCGTGAACTGGCCGCCGCAGGCCCCGGGTCCGGGGCAAGCATGGTCTTCCAGGTCTTTCAACTCCGCATTCGTCATCGTGCCAGCCGCATGTTTGCCCACGGCTTCGAAGACATCTTGAATCGTCACGTCGTGACCTTGGAACCGGCCCGGCATGATGGACCCGCCGTAGAGCATCAGCGACGGCGCGTTCAAGCGAGCCAAGGCCATCACGGTCCCGGGGATGGTCTTGTCACAACCTGACAGCGCCACGACGCCGTCAAAGAGGTGCCCGCGTGCCACCAACTCGATCGAATCGGCGATCACTTCTCGGCTGATCAAGGACGCCTTCATCCCCTCGGTCCCCATCGAGATCCCGTCGGACACGGCGATCGTATTGTATTCGATGGGAGTGCCTCCTGCCGCTCGAATGCCGGCTTTCACCCGTTCTGACAGGCGCCGCAGGTGGAAGTTGCAGGGCATGACTTCGATCCAGGTGTTGGCCACGCCGATGAGCGGACGTGACAAGTCTTCATCGGTAAATCCAACGGCTTTCAACATCGCCCGTGCCGGTGCGCGGCCGGGACCGACCAACAGATCGTGGCTCTTGAGCTTCAATTCCTTCGGCATGCCTGCTTACTTGCCTTTCTTCCCTTCGTGCTTCTCGTGTTTCTCTTCTTTCTTCAATTCCGTGTCGATGACCGCACCGGTGGCGGCATCGATGTGGACTTCCGTGACGTTGCCGTCTGCACCGAGCACCTCGACTTCCCAGACGGTCTTGCCGTGCTTCTTTTCGAGTTCCGCCTCGACAACCGTGCCGGGAGCTTTTTCAGATGCAGTCTTGATCGCCTGATCGATCGTGGTCTTCGCCTCTTTGGCGAGATCCTTGACCTTGCCTTCTTTATCGTCGGCCCAGACAGCGGTGCTGAGTGCCAACACGATTCCGACTACCATGGCGGTGATGATTCCGACCGGTCTCATAGGAGGTCTCCTCTATGCTAAATGGTGAGTCATGCTGTGCTCCTCGGGGTCATTGAACTTTCATGTCTGATGGAGGGGCTGGTGTAGCCTTGCCATCACCCTTATGGGGAGTGGGGCCGCCATGCGGGCCTCCGCGGTCTTTTCCCATCTCCCTGTGCTGCTGCATCATCTTCTCATATTCGGCCTTCTCCTTTGCCCGCTGTTCGGGAGTGAGCAGCGCCAGCGCATCCCGCTTGGTCTTGATCACGGCCATGCGAAGGGCAAGTTGGTGGTCCATACTCTGCTTGATCTTCGCCTCGATAGCAGCAAGATCGGACTTTTCGTCCTCGACCAGCGCCGCATGTTCTCGTTCCGCAACGAGGATGTCTGCTTCAGCCTTGATCCTGGTGCGATCCAAATTGAGTTCCATTTCCTTGAGCTTCGAAACCTGTTCGTCGCTGAGACCGATCTCCTTTTGGTGCTTGATGAGATGGCGGAGGAAGTGCCCGGTCCCGCCATGCATCCCTCCCATCATCTTCATCATGCCCATCATCGGCCCGCCTATGCCGTACCCTTCGCCATGTCCCTCTTTTCCGTAGCCGTCGCCATGTTCGGATGGTTTCGGTGGCGGATCGGCCAAGCCGGTGGAAAGGCTCAGGGAAAGCGCAAGAACCACCGCAGTCCCGATCGTGAGAAATCGTGTTGCTATCGTCATCATGTCCTCCTTCGTGGTGAGCCTTCTCAGTGTCCCGTGAGTTGTTTCAGCAATCCTGCTTCTCCCTTGAGCCCATTAAAAATGAATTGGACGGCAAGCGCAGCGAGCAACAATCCCATCAACCGCGTAATGATTTTATCGGCGATGGGACTCAGCCACTTTGCGCCGGTCGCGCCAAGGGCAAAGATGATATAGCTTGCCAGACCGACCAGTGCAAGACAAGCCAGCAACATTCCCCGATGGGCCCACGTCGTCGCCTGAGCTTCGAGCAGGATCACCGTCGAAATAGCGGCCGGTCCGGCCAGCATCGGTATGGCGAGCGGCGTGATCGCGATATCCTCCTTACTGGTTCCCGCCGCGGTTTCTTCCGCAGTTTCCTGGACGGCGGATCGTTGCGCGCGCAACATATCCAGTGCCACTAAGAGCAGGACGAGCGCACCGGCCACCTGGATGGCGGGTAACGTGATGCCCAAGAGGTTCAACAACGACTGACCCACCAGCGCAAAGCCGGTCAGGAGTCCGACCATGACCAGACAAGCCACGCGCGCCATCCGCAGTCGTTGAGCGACAGTGTCGCGCGACGTCATGGCCACAAAGGCTGGAACGGCGGCAACCGGGTCTACGATCACGAACAGGGAGCTAAAGGCGAACAGCGCGTATTCGGCCAGCGTCATCTCAACTCCGCTGTGCCGACGCCAGCAACTCGGCGCGGGGATCCTGCTGTTTCATACGGCTGAGTTGGTCATACAGTTTGCGTTCTTCCTCTGAGACGGAAGGCGGCATCACGATCTGCAGAATGAGAAAGAGATCCCCATGTCCGCCGGAGGCCGAGGGTAACCCCTTTCCTTTTAAGCGAAGCTTGCTGTCAGCGCGGCTGCCGGGAGGAACCTTCACCCGCACCGGCTCGCCCAGCGTCGGCGCCATCACGTCCGCTCCGAGGGCTGCTTCCCAGGGCCAGACCGGAAGAGTCACATGAAGATCACTGCCTTGCAGGCGGAAAATCTTGTTGGGCTTGAGCAGGACTTGCAGATAGAGGTCGCCACGTTTCCCGCCGTTCTGTCCTGCCTGGCCCTTGCCTGCGACGCGAACCCTCGTCCCTTCTTGGACGCCGGCCGGAATTTTGACTTCGATGGTCTTGGGTTCCAGCCGAACACCGTGGCCCAAACAGGTGGGACAGGGACGTCCCCGCAGCCGGCCGCTTCCTTGGCAGGTTGAGCAAGGCACCGGCTCCTGCAAGCTGACCCGTTTCGTCACGCCGGTCAACACTTCACGCAACGTAAGTTCAACCTCCGTTTCAAGGTCTTCACCCGGCAGGGCAAAACCCTGTGCGGAACCGGCCCGTCCACGGCCGCCGAATAGGTTTTCAAAGATGTCGGAAAATCCTTCCCCGCCGAACGAAAATTCCGGTCCGGCCTCGCCGCGAGTACCGGCCTGCTGCCGCGCCCGCTCGAAGGCTTCGGCCTGTTCCCATTGGGCGCCGTACCGGTCGTATTTCTTTCGCTTGTCGGGATCGGAGAGCACTTCGTTGGCTTCGTTCAGTTCCTTGAACTTCTTTTCCATCTCGGTTTTCTTGGCGCCGCTATGGAGATCGGGATGGTACTGGCGGGCCAAACGCCGGTAGGCCTTCTTGATCTCGTCGGCGGACGCACCGCGAGCGAGGCCCAGAATCTGATAGTAGTCGCGTTCAGTTGTCGCCATGCGTTAAGGAGGTAAGGCCTCAGTCGTCAGTCGTCATTGATCGATTAGAGTGACACTCAGCGATCAGCGTTCAGCTTGTGATTCCGGAAGCTGACGGCTGATCTGACACAGCACTCAGCGCTAGAAATGCAGCTTACGGGGAGCCTTCCCACATTGCAAGGGTCATGGCAATGGACTAGTGAGAAGCTGCGATCTTGGCGCGCGCCATCATCTTGCAGTAGGAACAGACCTCGGCAGTAGTCGGCTGGCCGCAGGTTTTGCAGGGATGGAGGGTGGACTGATCCTTTTCTGTCATGGTTGCAGGACTCGATGGGCTCTTCTTCTGTTTGTCAAGAAATCCCCAGTAGAAGGTCTGCTTCGTGCCAGGCGATTCGGTTTCCAGCCGGTTGAGGACTTCCTTGTACACGAGCGTCCGGGCGCCCTTCGCCATCGGGCATTCCTCGACGATATAGTCGATCCGGTTCAACACCGCATAAGCGGCAAGTTCTCGTTCCGACAGCCGGTAGAGTGGTTTCACTTTCTTGGCGAACCCTTCGACCGAAGCCGGCAGCGACGGCCCTTGTTTGTCGAGATACTCTTCTTGCCAGTGGAGCACGTTTCCGAGCAGGCGGGCCGCCTCGTCGTCCAGATTGTGGCCCGTGGCCATCACGTCGTAGTCCTGTTCCACGGCGGCGCGATTGAATTGGTACCGTTTGATCGTCCCGCATGTCGAACAGGTCGGGCGGTGGATAAGCTGAGCCAGTTGCTTGATGCCGGCTCCTTCCTCCTCTTCGACGGTGTGGGTGAGCAACTTGGCGCCGTGCGAGGCAGCAACCGTTTCCGCGAACTTTGTGACCTTACGGTGGGATTCCTCCGAATAGGTTCCGATGCCGAGATTCACGTAGAGCGCGTCAGCGCGGTAGCCGAGCTTGAGCAGTATGTCCCAGAGAGCCAAGCTGTCCTTGCCGCCTGAGACCGCCACCAGGATGCGGTCATCTTTCCCGAACATCCGCTGCGACTTGATCGCCTTGGCGACCTGGTCGTGGACGTAGCCATTGATGCAGCCCTTGCAGAACGCGGCATTGTGGCGCGGCAGGTCGATGACCGCTTTGGTTTTACACTTCGTGCAGTTCATGATGTGAGAAAAAGGCTTTCAGCGTTCAGCCATCAGCTTTCAGCAAGAGTGACGGCTGATAGCTGAGGTCTCTCAGGAGCAATTCGATCATACGAGTAGGATGATGGCAAATGCAAATGGCGAGAGGACAGAACACAGTGGCCGATCCTGTACGATAACTGGGGGCTTCGGGCGGAAACGGCAACCTTGCTTGAAAGATGATTAGACATTGCTTCTGTTCAACCGCCGAGTGAAATTTCTTCACATGAGCCGTTCGAGCGCGTTCAAGGGAAAAATGTGTGATCGCAAGACCTGACCCCTAGTTCTTGGCTCAATTCTTGTTTCGCTCCCCTCTGATCGAATATTCACCAACACATAACGCACGGTAATCCTTGCCCACTTCTCCTGGTTGATCTGTCCGAGAGGCTATCGTAGAGTAACTCTATCTGATTGAACCGCTCGACAAGATCACTGACAAAACACTGCCGATCAGAGAGGAAGGAGGAATGTGATGCGACAATCACCCGCTGTTACGATCGTGGTCGCCATGGCGTTGAGTCTCAGTGCTGCCTTGATACTTCAGTCCACTGTGTGGGCCCAAGGAGTGCCCCCCGCTAATCAGGGTACCACGCCGCCCACACCTACACCTTCGTCGTCCGTGGAAGGCGCAATAGGACAAATCCAGACGGACACCGGTAAGACGACGGATGATGTCAAAGCCTTGGACGTGAACAAAGCCGAACAGGATGCGGGTCAGGTAAAACAAGATGTACAGGGTCTTGAGGACAACACCAAGAGTCTTGAGGACGGAGCCAAGGGACTGCTGAGTAATCCATTCGGCAAATGATTCGCAGTTACGGAAGAAAATCGAGGAGGGCCTAAAGGATATTCGCGCGTGACCTACCTGCTCTTTCTGGGATAGATGAGCCTACAGCGCACGACATCATGGACGGGCGTCCCTATATCAGGAAGGACGAGCTATTCAGAACAAAATCATTCCGCAAGCGACCTATGACAGGATCAAGGACCAGGTAGAGGCGAAACAGAAGTGAGGCATTCGGAGTGCGCCTCGTGTTGATTGCGCTGGACGCTCACCTTTGGGGCAGGAAGGGTATGCCATGAAAGCAGATCGGCTTGTGGTCCTCCTATGCGGGCTGATGGTCCCAATCGCCTCCTCGGTCCTTGCCGAGAGACCCTTAGGCAATCCCAGACAGGGTCAGGCCCTCTACCAGCAGCACTGCCTCAGATGCCATGGAGGGAGGCTGGATGGGAATGGACCGGACGCGGACTCACTTCGCTTGCGGCCTACCAACCTTCGTACATACCTCATGTTGGACAGAGGGGCGTCTGAATTGGAGGAAACGATCCGACAGGGTCGGAAGTTAACGCCGATGCACGCGTGGGGCACCGTCTTAACTGATCAGGAAATCTCTGATCTGGTTGCGTACATTCTGAGAGAGGTACCGCAGATAGAGGTGAAACCTTAGATCACCGAACACGGCGACGGGGATATCGTGACACCTGAAGCGACCAAGGATCAGATTGTGGCGAGACAGAAGTTAGAGGGCGATTTCTTCAGGACTTGTTTTCTCCGTGCTGCAAACAGAGATGTAATGGTGAGATCACTTCTTCTCGGGTTTGACTGGTTCTGGTGTTGGTTTAGCCGGAGAGGCTGGAGCCTCGGCCTGACTCTCATCGGCTTTACCGAGGAAGTACACCGGCTCTTCTCCCCTCAAATGCTCTGGGCGTATGATGTATGTCCCATAGATACTCTTGGTCCAAACAGTCTTCGCCGTGTCAGAATCTCCCCCTGAAAACAGGTAGCCTAGACCACCGACGACGGCGCCTCCGAGCGCAAAGGCGCCTTTGCCGATGATGTAGGGAACAGTCAGTGCCCAGGCGGCAACCTGGGTTCCCGTGTCGTCTGATCCGTCACCGCCAGAAGCCGCATCATCAGCCCAAGCCCATCCAGGCGGGAGCAGGAAGACTCCCACCACTGCCACCAGCAACACCAGGGCGACAGCTTTTGTCCAACCAGTCAGCAAGTGGGTTCTCGTTGCGATGAACCTTTCTGGCTGGCCGGAGGCCCTTGGGAGGATCCTACATGAGGTGCTGAAAGACACGGAACAAAGTCCTTTTCCGTTCTCTGCGAGAAAGGCCCCTTCACAATTACATTACAACAGCTGCAATCGTTACTGGTCAAGGGCGGCCCGGACCATTGCCTGCCCTAGTGGGAGTGGGGGAAGATGCTTCTGCCGAGGGAAGCTAGAGGCACGGATCTGAGAACTGAATGCACCTTAGTCTGGCGACTCGGGGATGTCCGTCACATACAGATCAAAAAGATAATCGTCTCTAAAAGGACGTGACTCACATTTCGCTATAAATGCGATAGGGATTTCGAGCAGTGAGGCAGTCGTTTCCCGTGCGTGAGGGTACATGAGTATATGAAACTGTTTTTGATGAGTCAGGTATTTTGCGATGTCCTCGTTCGAAGCATAGCCAACATAGTACACGATCCCATCATGCTTCTTGTGAATCTCCAAGGGGAATGTGTTGTCACGCTTCGCGCTGAGCGATGGGACATCGCACAGTGAGAAACCATAAACTCCATTCGGCAAATTCTGTATTTTCGCTCCATCTTCTAGTTTGGTCAGCGGCCTGAGATCGTACCTCCGGCGTAGTTCTTCCAGTACATCATCGGGGGCAACTTTTCCATCCCGACTCTTTCCGCCATCGGTCTGCCTGTTCTTTGCGTCATTGGTCCCGCTCCACATTCCGGTGAAGTTCATTGGAAAATTCCACCTGACCATGAGGTAAACTAGCACCACCAACCCGACCGGAACAGATATCAGATACACGTACCACCGTTTCATGCCGGTTAGGATACGCCAATACCCTCCCGCAAGTAAAAAATAAGCGGGCCCGTTCAACACCTGCGGCAGATGACGGCTCTTCGCCGTCCCCCTTCTCGAACTCCTGACGCACGGCGCTCAAGAGTGACCCTGACAACGCCACCCACCTGCATATAAGGGCCGCCTCAAGTTTTGCGCTCGCACAGCCTGGCGCTCATTGCGAGACCGTGGTGCGACTGATGCGAAGGGAAAGGCAGGAAGGAATCGAGTCTGCTAGAAAGCGCCCCCCGAGATCACCGGTCGGATTTCGATCTGGTCCTTGTCGGTGAGGATTTCGTCTTCCGTCACGAGCTCATCGCCGCGAATCACCAAGTGTGCTTCAACGATGAGGTTCAGGTCCCGCAACAGGTCCTTCGCCCGCTTGGGACCCTTGACTTCGACCGTTCTGGCTGGATGACTGAGCTGGATCTTCATTGCGCACGATGATACGGGTGGTTGCTAGACGATTGCAAATAGGCTGTACCGTCCCCAGAACCACTGAGACGGTTGACTCCTCCTGGCTTAGGTAGTCACAGCCGATTCCTCAGGGGAGGGTCGAAACTTGCGTGCTTCTTGCCTGAGCCTGTATGAGGATCGGCACGATGTCTTGGTGCCCTAACTTCTCCGCCATAAGCGACGGGCTTTGTAAGAACCAAGCGGATCGAGGGACAACGGCTCCACGCTCCAACAACAACGCAACAGTTTGCTTATCACCTTTATAGACAGCGGCGTGCAACGCGGTCCATCCGGTAATGTCGGAAGCATTCACATCCGCTCCGGCGTCGAGTAACACTTTGACCGTGTCTGCATGACCCTGCGCAGCGGCGATCATAAGACCGTTCGTCCCGATGATGGGGAATGACGAATTTGCATCAACCCCCTCTTGGAGGATACCTCTAACGGATTTCGTCTCACCGGCGCCTGCGGCATTGAGCAGAGAGACGGTCGTACAGGCAGAACACAGTGCGAGCAGGGGCAGAAGTAAGGCGACAAGGGACCTGGGTATCATCTGATGATCCTGCGATCAAAGCAGCTATTGGACAGAATAGCAGAGTGTCGTGAAGATTAGAACGGGTAATCTAGACCTACGAAGACGTTAGTCCCATCGCGTCCATACCCGATGTCCAGTCGACCGACGACATTGGGGCGAGCGAGCATCCGAAGGCCGACGCCGGGGTTCACTTGGAGA
Source organism: Nitrospiraceae bacterium (assembly GCA_035623075.1). NCBI lineage: Bacteria > Pseudomonadati > Nitrospirota > Nitrospiria > Nitrospirales > Nitrospiraceae > Nitrospiraceae bacterium. Next base: position 53,259 of record DASPUC010000027.1, read on the forward strand.
TTCGTGAAGGACTTGGTGCCGAAAGTGTCATACACCCGTCCAATGTCCATAAAGGGAGCGGCTTCGAAACTGATCGGGTGGTCAAATATTCGTTTTTCCAGGACGGGGATCCGTTCTTCAAAATTGACGAGGAGCGCATTCTCATCGATAAACCGACCCTGACCAAACGCTCGTAACGTCGTCTCTCCACCCAACGTAGGCTCTTCATAGAACGGCACGCCCGGCCCGCTGATCGAATCCATATAGGCATGGGCCGCAAAGACAAGCCCGGGCCCGTGGGGAACCAGCTGCCGTGCATCAAACGAAAACCGCCACCACTGGTTTTTCCCTGAAAGCTTCAAATTCTGATTGAACTCGGCTGAGACATTAGCATAACTGCCCTGCGTCGGGATCAATTGTTTGTCCCGTGTATCATAGCGAAGCGAGAGTTTGTGCCCCACGATCTGTGCTCCATCGATTCCAGTGACGTTGGGGAAAGCCACGCTCGTTTGTGGCAACGAGTTCACCGCTCCCTGATCGACTCGGACATCGTGATAGCGTTCGGTCCACATGAGGGCAAAGTCCGAGGTGAGATTGATGCCGGCGGTCAACTCTACAATGGCCTCTCGTGAGGTGTAATTGGTCTCGTCGCTTTCCGGAGTAGTGTTCCCGATACCGAAAAACCGGCGAAAGGCGTTCTTGAACCAATGGATGTCTGCCGCAATGATGTAGCGGCCTCCGCCAGCCGCGACGTTCTTGTAACTCAAGTCGAAGTCTCGCTCGATCTTCGTCGCGTACGAGGCCACCGCATGATAGGTCTCGGTGTCGGACGGATATCCGTAATAGTTGAGCGACAACGTCTCGCCAATGTATTGGTTGTGCAGATATTGGGGGGCGATAATATCTTTGACTTCATCATTCCCAGTCGATCGTAGTACCGGCATCAAGGCTCCAACCCAGTACTTCTCGTTCCGGTTATAGGAAAAGGCAGGAAGCGGGATGTAGGTATACTCACCAGCGAGAGGTACGGACTTCAGGGCCTCTTCTTTGCCTTCGGCTTGCTTGGCCTCAGCGCGCTCATATTCCGTTTCTGCAACTGGCGAGGGGTTCTGTCGCGGATGAAGAGGACCGATGAATTCGGACGCAGCATCCGACTTGGTCTCAGCTAAGGAGTAATCGGGCAACAGAAGCAGTGAGCAGAACACTGTGAACAGGCGAGCCAGTCTACCCAGGGCACAAACAGACTCGTCCCAACCCAACTCTCGCACGGTCGGTGTGAAATGTGCTGTAAGGAGGAGACGAAGGTACCAAGGAAAGGGCCAGACGAGACTTTGACTGCGACGCCGGAACACGACAGGGAAAATTGGCGGCTCCTTTCCACTTCGCGGGCGTCACATCTCCATGAGACGGAAAAATCTTAGAGTAGGCAGCCCCTGCGGGTTTACAGAAGTAACATTCAACTATGTACCGGCAATGACTCGCCCGACCACCTCGAGCGAAAACCTTCCAGGGAGTCGTTTCATGACTAGGCCCAGTTTGCTCCGTTCATGTGTTGGCTATGAGAGATAGCGCGAGCACTTGCTTTGCGTGTCCTGCCCTGCTCACGATTCATTCGACGCCATATAGAACAAAAGCGCAATAGCTGCAGCCATTGCCGCTCTTCCAGTAACTGTGAGGGAATTCCACAATGATCCTGTCGCGTATGTCTCTAGAGTAAGAGGAACTGACGGTGATTTACGTGGCACGGCTTGGGCAGTGCAAAACAACCGATCTGCCTGTTGAATGAGCGGGAACCAGGTACCCCGGAAAGTAAGGTTTCGCAGGAATGGTTAAGATCCACTGCGTGAGGCACCCATGTTTACGTCCTGGACTCAGTTCAACCATACTTGGCGGAACCAGTCAACGGTTCGTCTTAGCCCCTCCTCGAATGACACCGTCGGATACCACGCAAGTTCCTGTCGCGCCTTTGTGGCTGTGACTTCCTTGCCGTCGAAGTCGCCGGGCCGTGCTGGTACGAATTCGAGCTTCACGTCATCGCCAAGTAGCTTCTTGATCCCCTCGGCTACTTCAAGAACCGTCACTTTCCTCGTGCCCTCAAGGTTGTAGGTCTGGTTCACGGCCTTGTCTTTCATCGCAAGCACATGGGCTTCGGCCATGTCACGCACATAGACAAAGTTGCGATACTGTTCGCCCTTGCCGGAGATCGTCAGCGGCTGGCCGTTCAACGCTTTCTTGATGAAAGCGGGAATCAGAAGTTCTTCGCGCATGCGCGGGCCGTAGGGAATGCCGTACCGCAGAATTGTAAACGGTACCTTATACAGTTGAGCATAGTTGTGGCAGACCATTTCGGCTGCCATTTTCGTGGACGTGTAGATATGGCCGGCACCTTCCAAGTAGAAGGGAACAGTTTCGTCCACCGGTTTACCGTTGGGCGCGCCGTTATAGACCCACACAGTCGAAGCCAAGTGAACACGCTGGACTTCATTGATCCTCGCAGATTCAAGTATGTGGGTCGTGCCCATCACGTTCAGCGCTGTGGAATACACCGGATACTTGTACGCATAGTTCACATTCGACACAGCGGCTAGATGAAAAATATGCTCAACTCCCTTAGTGGCTTCGAGGACCGACGAGAGATCCATAAGGTCCACGTCCTCGAAGCCTACGTCTGATCGATGGGGGCGTACCCTATGGTCGATCACCGTCACCCGATGTCCGGCATCCATCAGGGCATCGACGACATGGGATCCGATGAACCCACTGCCTCCAGTGACAACAACCTTTGCCATATTGAGGTCTCCTTTTTGGTTAACCGACGACGGCTTTCAATGCATGGACGACGTGCTGTGCGTCTTCCTCCTCCATACCGGAAAAGACAGGCAGGCAGAGGTGCCGCGCACAATAATCCTCAGCCATAGGAAGCGACTCTGACACGTACCCGGCAAATACCGGTTGTTTGTGAAGCGGCTCTTCGTAGACCTCGCCGGCCAGCGAGATGCCGTATTTTTCGCGCAACAGGGTCTTCAAGGCTTTGCGATCCTGCCTCTCTTTGAGCACGACGAGGTACTTGTAATAATTGCAGATCCCTTGAGAAGGGACTGCCACGGTCGTCAGGTTTCTGAAGATCCGCAATTCACGGTCATAGACGGAGGCAATTTTCTGGCGATCGTTGATCATCGCGGGCAAACGTTCGAAGTGCTTGAGTCCGATAATGGCGTGGGGCTCAGACATCCGCCAGTTGTACCCCATACGAATGTGGGCATTTTGTGTAAAGCTGGCTTTTCCTTGGTCCCTATAAATGCGGGCCTCTTCGGCAATGCGAGCGTCGTTCGTCACGATCATGCCTCCCTCTGCCGAGGTCATGACCTTCGTGGGATAAAAACTAAAAGATGCGGCGATGCCGAATGCACCGGCACGGACGCTGTTTAACGACGACCCATGCGCATGGGCCGCATCCTCGACCAGCCACAAGCCTTTTTGGGTCGCCCATCGCTGCAACTCAGGAAGGCGGCGGGACACGATGCCTCCAATGTGCACGACAATCAGGCCGGCGGTCTTGTGTGTCAGCTTCTCCTCGAGGTCTTCCGGCCGCACAGCAAATGATTCGGGGTCCATGTCCACGAGAACCGGATGCCCGCCGGCGTGAATGACAGCAGCCGCTGTAGCAAAAAATGTGTTGGTGGGCACCAGGACGTCCTTGCCCTCAACTGCGAGTGCCCGAAGGATGATTTCCAGCGAGCTGGTGCCGCTGCTCACGGCGATCGCGTGGTTTGTCCCGCAGAACTGGGCGAACTTCTGTTCGAATTCGGCTCCGTATTTCCCGAGCGTCAATTGGCCGGTGCTCAGGATCTCCTGAATCCGTTCCGCGATCCAGGCGCGGTCTTCAGGCAGAAACTGAATCTTCGCAGCGGGGACTTTCCTCGTTTGTCCCGCCCCGCCGTCTTGGCGTGCCAGCCCGTTCACGGATGGGCGCGGGCTGTGTGTCTGCTTCAGAGTTTGCAAATGATCACCGCTCCTTTCTCATTGACCGACCTTGGGTTCTTCAAAATACCAGGGAAGGTCGCCTCCTCCAACCACTGTTTCCTTCTATGGAATGGCTACCAATCCGACACCCAGGCAGACGAGCATGGTCCCGGCCCACCGGTGGGCGGAAATCGTTTCTCCCAGGATAAACTTGGCCCCGAGCGTCCCGACCACATAGACCATCGCGGTGGCGGGGAACACAAAACTCAAATCGGCCCAGGAGAGCACGATCAGAAATCCGGTCAAATGCAAGGTCATAAACAGCATGCTCGCTAGAACGTGATGATTGGAGAGCGCCCTCAGCGCGACGGTCAGTAATTCTCGAGGAGCAAAGCTGGTAACTTCGCCGATCTGTCTCATGCCCTTCGTCAGGAAGACGTCCGCCGCCGCATCTGCCAGCACGATGATTGCAATCATTAACGCCGTGATCATCGGTCGACCTCCTCCCATGCCACGACAGGCCCACGTTCAATACCGAAGGTGCGTGGGGAGGACCTCACGACGAGCACGACGCCGACTGAAATCAGGACCACTCCGAGCCAACGAGTCGCGGAGACCGTCTCCTGCAGGAAGTAGTTCGCACATGCCACATTCACAACGACTTCGGAGGAGATAGCTGGCAGCACGAAGCTGAGGTCCGCGCGAGACAGGGTGGTGGCGAAGAGCACGAAAAAAATGATCAAGAACCCCACTCCGAACGGAATCGACGGAGTGTCGACTATCCGTAGGAGAACCGCTATCCAGTCGCTCCAGATTATGGGGCTCACCTCTGAGATGGATTTCATCCCCTGGCTCAGGAGCACGTTGCCGATCGCTTGACTCACGATTGCGATCCCCAGAAGCGCGATGATTTCAGTCCGCTCACTCCACGTGCGCATCGTCGAACATCCTTTCAACTACGCTTCCTCTCGTGTTTTCAGCCGAGCCACTCCGCAAACTCAGGACCCCGGGGATCCAGCGCTCACCTGAGCGCGGACAAACCCCTTTCGCTTGGCGCGCACCTTGAGAAATTCCTTGGCCTCGACGTACAGGCGACGCCGATCGTGACTATTAAAAAGGGCTCGACGAAGAATTCGGAAAATGACGTGCGGCCGGAAGTAGTACCGATCGTAAAATTGCTCGACCGCGTGCATGATCTCTTTTCTGCTTAAGCCCGGATACTGAAATACGGGAAGCTGATGTCCCTCCTCATCGGTCATGACGTGGTCGACCGAATAGTTGTGCTTCTTTAAGTAGGTATCGAACTCGGTCCCGGGGTAGGGGTGAGACATCGATACCTGGATCGTCTCCGGGTCCAGCTCCATGGCGAATTGGACGGTTTGCTCGATCGTCTCTTTCGTCTCCCCTGGCAGTCCGACCTGAAAGTCACCGTGCACCACAAGCCCTAATTCCTTGCAGTGCTTCATGAACTGCCGAGCCTGCTCGACGGTCGCGCCCTTCTTGATGTTCGTTAGGATATTCGCATTGCCTGATTCGAATCCGACGATCAGCAAGCGGCAGCCTGCTTCCTTCATTGCCTTGAGGGTCTCGTACCCCGCCGTCACCCTGGAATTGCACGACCAGGTGAACTTCAGCGGCTTCAATGCTTTGCATAAGTCGATGGTCCGGTCCTTGGCCCAAGGGAAGGTGTCATCGTCAAAAAAGATCTCCTTCGCCTGCGGGAAATATTCGAGACACCGCATGACTTCCTCCACTACGTTCGGAATGCTGCGGGTCCGCCAAGGGTGGCCGCTCATCGTCTGCGGCCAGAGGCAAAATGTACACAGGGCCGGGCAGCCACGCGAAGTGTAGAAGGCGACATACGGATGCTTCAGGTAAGGGATGTTGTAGCGAGTAATGTCCAGGTCTCGTTTGTAGACATCGACGGCAAACGGCAAGGCATCGAGATCTTCAATGGATGGACGATCCGGATTATGAATAATCTGTCCGTCCTGTCTGTAGCTGATGCCGGCGATTTCTTCTAACTTCCTGCCGGAGGCATACTCTGCAAGGGGGTAGTCGAATTCCCGCCGAACCACAAAATCGATGGCAGGAGAGGTCTTGAGGCTCTGTTCCGGTTGAATCGTCACATGAGGACCGACAAAGGCGATCTTGATCCTAGGGTTCGCCTCTTTGATCATTTGAGCGAGTCGTATGTCGCTCTTAAACCCCGGCGTGCTGGTAAAAAGTGCGAGAAACTCGTAGTCCTTGGCGATTGCGACCGTCTCCTCGGGACTCACGCCGTGCGAAGGAGCATCCAGCAGTCGACTGTCTTGAATCATGCCGGCAGAATAGGCGAGCCACACCGGATACCAGAATGAGGGAATCTCTCTGGTGGCCTGATAGCGCGAACTGGCTCCCCCGTCGAACATGTCGAATGAAGGAGGATTAAGCAGTAACGTCTTCATCGGTCTCTCCTCTGTCAGACGCGAAGTTCCCGTGTGCCTGTGATGGCAGACTGCTCACTGAGGTGAGCGCATCGCATGAACGCGATGGTTTCCTGGAGACCGCGAGCCAGGCCGTATCGAGGCTGGAAGTGGAGAAAACGTTTCGCCTGTCCGATATCCGCTTGATCGTGTGGCAGATCCCCCGGCTGACGCGGCCCGTAATGGGGGGACAGGTTTGTACCCAGCAAGATCTGAAGTTGAGCATAGAGCTGATTGATTGTCGTACACCGGCCTGTCCCGATGTTGAGCGCTTGCCCCGAGAGGCCGGGAATCTCACAGGCAGCCAGCACGGCCGCCACGCAATCACCGATGAAGGTGAAATCGCGCGACTGCTCCCCATCTCCGTAGATGGTCGGAGCTGTCTCTGCCAGGAGAAGGGAGATAAATTTCGGGATCACAGCGGCATAGGTTGAGGCGGCGTCTTGACGAGGGCCGTAGACATTAAAAAACCTCAAACAGACCGTCTCCAACCCATAGAGGGTTGAGAATAGCTGGCAGTAGTATTCGCCGGCTTGTTTTGTCGCGGCATAGGGAGAAGAGCTGGGAGCGGGGGTCATGGTTTCGATTCGAGGGATTGCGGGGTTCTCCCCGTACACCGCGGACGATGACGCGAAGACAAACTTTTTCACTCCGGCCCGCCGCGCGCCAAGGAGCAGATTCAGGGTCCCTGTGACGTTCACGTCGTGGGTCTCCATCGGGCATTCGACAGAGCGCACCACTTCATGTAGAGCGGCCAAATGGACGATCGTGGCTACTCCATCAAGAATCTCCGGATACCGACTAGCATCTCGGACATCGCCTTCGATGAGTTCGATGTCACGGTCAAAAGGCGCAAGATTCTCCCGTTTTCCGGTAAAGAAGTTGTCCAAGACTTTGACGCGCTCGCCCCTCTTCACAAGCGCCTCAGTCACATGCGAGCCGATAAAGCCTGCTCCGCCGGTCACCAAATACGTTCGCATCGTCCCTCCCAGCCGATCATCCGAAGAACAGCCTCTCCGTTCACAACTCGTCAAACGCAACCCGCTGACATCCGGCGGTTGCCACTGCTTGTTTCACCGCCGGACTCGTGAGTGCCTCAAACTCCTGCTCGTTCAAATAGCCAGGCATGGCCTGGTCAAGCTCCGCACACCTCCTGGTCGCCGGATGGCAATATATTTCCGTGACCCCGTCCGGGAGCTCTCGCAGAATGCGCAGCAAGAGTTCCCGATCGAGGTGACCTGTATCGTTCAGACCAAAAACAAAATCGTTGCAGCGGATCCCGGCGAGTTTCATCCTCGCTTTAAGGAGTACGATCCAGGGGAAAAGGAACGTCCAGCCTCCGAACTTGCGCAACAGTCCCTGCCTGGACGCGCGCCACGAGGGCAGGGGTGGTTCATAGGGAAGTCGCATCGCTCGTAAGCCAAATTCTCGTCCGACCTTGAGGATTAGTCCGAGGACAGTGGGATGAAGATGCAAATGGTTGTGTCCATTCACATGGTCGAGAGGAAGCCCCGTGTCGTGGAACGCCTGAAACTGCGCTCGGATTTCCGCTTCTAACTGACGAAGCAAGTCCTTCTCGAAAAAATATTTCAACCCAACTAAAACGGGGTCCGGCAAGAACTCACCCTCCTCATCCACAAGATCAGGAATGTTCCGTTTCGGGAGTACAGCGCGACCATCCACCAACACCAGATGCAGCCCGACTCTTAACGAACCGAGCCGTTTGGCTCGTGCAATTGCATCCTTGGCGGCCTCGGCTCCAACCATCAGACTGGCCGACGTGAGGATGCCATTGCGATGGGCCTCCTCAATGGCTTCATTGACCGGGACGGCAAGCCCGAAATCGTCTCCGTTGACGATGAGCTTTTTCACAAGGACGCCTCTTGAGGAATCATGCGTCCATCCTTTGTCAGAATGTACTTTTTGCCGCGCCACACCGCAGTCTTTTGCGTCAACGCCAAGATCAATGAGACCAGACCTGCAATGTCTCTGAGAGGAAGCAGCAGAAGGGTCTTGAGACCCTCACGGTCGCCGAGGCCGGATGTAAGCATCCCGGCAGCCGTTGTCAGGCGCAACGCGACTGCTCCTCCGAGCACGAGCAATCCGAGTGGATCGGCCAATCTCAGGATGGCAAAGAGAAACGCAAAAGGGATCGGGCGAATGATGAGCGTCGAGGTGAGAGCACCGGGTCTCACGATGCAACTGTTTTGATCCCAGTAGACCTGATGACTCCACCACTGAGAGGGAGACTTCAGATCGACCACAGTGTCGACCACGTAGGGCGCTACCGCAGCTTTCTTGCCTTGTTCCCATATGCGGCGCCCCATTTCATAATCTTCGACCAAATAGTCGGCGAGACTTTCCAAACCACCGATGCTTTTCAAGATGGAACGTCGAAAGGCGACCGACGACCCGATGCAAAACTTTGCTGTCTTGGTCACATACGCAAAGACCGTGTCAGGAAAGAAACAGGCATTCATCGTGAGCAGTTCCATTTTTTCGAACCACGATCCCGCCGACATCGCTTTAAAAAACGTGCAGACGAACCCAACGTCCGGATCATCCAGGGGGGCGACGATCGCCATCAGGTAGTCGGGGCCTACATGAACATCGCTATCGCTGATCACCAAAATCTCGTGGCGCGCATGGGCCACCCCGCCGATCAGATTATTGATCTTGCCGTTGGTTCCTACTTGCCGATTGTCAATGACGACGGTGACCCGTTCTGAGCCGTATTCAGATTGAAGGGTTCTCAAAAGAGGAATCGCAGGGTCATTCTCATTCTGTACAGAAAAGACGACTTGATAGTTTGGATAGTCTTGCGCGCAGGCGCTGCGGAGGTTCTTTTCCAGATGCTTCTCGAGTCCGTGCACTGGTTTCAGAATCGTGACAGGTGGCCAGCCACGTTTTGGGATTCGAGGAGGGGCTGTAGCACGTCCTCGAGCGATCAGGACACAATCCAGGCAGGCAAGGTAATAAAGCGACCCGACAACGACCGGAATCAGGCAAGCCCACTCGAGAAGGGAAAGTCCGTACACCGGTTACCTCGCGAGCCTATTCCACATACAGTGTCAATTGGAGGCCCAAGATCATGATTCCGAGAGGCACGAAAAACGGTTTCGACCGCCACGCGACGACCACCCGTCGCTCCAGAAGTAATCCTCCGGCGATAAAAAAAGCGGTGAGCGCAAAGATTCGGTGTTGGAGGTTCACCAGATCGAAGTCCGGATGACCCAAATGCTGGTGGATCATCAGTCCAATCCCTCCCAACAGCGCGGCACCGGCGGCCCAGTACGCTACATTCATGCTTGATGGAACGCGCCTGACGGAAATGGAGTAGACTCCGAGCAGCATGGGAATCAGGGAGAGGAGTTTGTGCTGGATCCATTCACCCGTCGTCGGCATGCTGAAGCTTTGAAGGAATCCAGCAGGGCCGATCGGCCAGCCTTCGGGATCGCTCTTGATGAACACGAACATACCGAAGGCTACCCACGTGCAACCGATCAGTATCGTGGTAAGTTCGCTGGGAAGGAGCGACAGACGGCCTAGGAGTATGAGCAGCCCTAAGGCTAACAGGGCGATGCCTGAGCTATGATGCATGAACAGCGAATAGGCAATGTCCGGATCTTCCGAGCGATCTTTGAGCAATGCGCCTCCTTGGACGGTCGGATGATGGCTCTCTTGGTCCGTTGGATGATGCATATCGGGAGCCGAGGCGTTTAACTTCGAGCCGAAGATGATGATGAAGAGTGATAGAGTTCCGAGGAAGAGAACGCTGGCAACGGCTAGCCTCATGCTCCTCATTCGTGATGTGCGCCTTTGGTCACCAAGCTCAGGGGTGAATCGGCTAACAGGCGAACGAGCAAGTAAAATGCAGGAACCTGGCCACGGCACGGTCGGCAGGGACTCTATTATGATTTCAAGAAGTTACAGGGAAAACGGTGAGGGTGGTTTGAGAGGAGCCTACGAGATTGTCAAAAAAGTTGGATTATCGTCAAAATTCTTATACGGCTGCGGGGATTCCTTACTTGACATGGTCAGGGCTGGTGCCGAACGTCTTTAACTTATACTGAAGCAGGCTTCGGCTGATCTTGAGCAAATCGGCAGCCTTGGCCTGAACACCACCGGCACGGTTCAGCGCACGATCGATCATGTGGTGCTCGACCGCCTTGAGCGTGTGGTCGAGGGGGGCATCGGACGGAATGATCCGATCCAGGACATGCAACCATTCACCGCTGGCTGCTAGTTCCAAGGGAAAGTCATCCGGCTGAATTTCTTCTTGTTGGGCCATCAGCGCCGCATGCGCCACGGCGTTATGCAGCTCCCGCACGTTTCCTGGCCACTGATAACGCTTCAGGAGTTCGAGGGTGGCCGGTACGAACCGCTTCCCGTGCATGCTTCCTTCCTTCACCAGTTCTTGTAAGTACGCTTCGGCCAATAATCGAACGTCCTCGCCTCGTTCGCGGAGAGGAGGAATATCGATCCGCACGACGCTCAGGCGGAAAAAAAGGTCTTCTCGGAAACGGCCGTGTTTGACTTCCGATTTCAAGTCTCGATTGGTGGCTGCGAGAATTCTCACATCGACGCGGAACGTCTTTTCGCTTCCCACTCGGCGAACCTCCTGCGTGTCGAGCACCCTCAGGAGCTTCGTCTGGAGATCAATCGGGAGTTCTCCAACCTCATCGAGAAAGAGGGTTCCTGTGTTTGCCTGTTCGAACATCCCCTGATGTCGCGTATTGGCCCCCGTGAAGGCCCCACGCTCATGTCCGAAGAGTTCGCTTTCCGCCAACGAGGCGGTCATGGCTCCGCAATTGACTGCCAGGAACGGTCGGCCACAGCGCGGTCCGTTGAAATGAATGGCACGCGCGACCAGTTCTTTTCCACTTCCGCTTTCGCCAAATAACAACACGGTACTCTTTGAGTTGGTGACTCGCTTGATCTTGTCGAAAACGGCCCGCATGGCGATGCTTTGGCCAATCAAATTATCGAAGTGATAGTGAGGAGCCAGTGACTGAGACAAGCGCACATTCTCTCGAACGAGAGTATTGTGTTCGATCGCTTTTCCAACGGAGCGGAGCAAGTCCACGTTCTCGAACGGCTTCACAATAAAGTCGTACGCCCCAAGCCGCATCGCTTCAACCGCCCGTTCGATCGTCCCGTAGGCTGTCATCAAGATAGTGGTGGTTGTCGGTGAAGTCTCCCGTGCTCGTGCCAACAGCGTCATGCCATCCGTCTCGCCCATTCGGAGGTCTGTGAGCAGCAAGTCGATCTTCGACTCTCGAAGAATCTCGAGAGCATCGAGCGCCTTGTCGCATGTGACGACGTCATACCCTTCTCCCTGAAGAAGTTCCTTCAACATCCAGAGGTAATTTTTCTCATCATCAACGACTAGGATCGTAGCCATAGGTGGTTTTCGATTCCTTGCTAAGCGGTGAACGACTCTACCGGCAGCTGTCTCTCGCGGGTCGCTTTTAGCGTCGGCAGATGAATGGACACGGTGGTCCCCTGTCCAAGAATACTTCCGACCGTTACCGATCCTCCATGCTCCAGCACGACGCGTCGCGCGAGTGAAAATCCGAGGCCGATTCCACCAGGTCGCTTGGAGAAAAACGGTTCGCCGAGTCTTCTGAGGTCTTCCTCGGCGAGACCGGTTCCGGCATCAGCGATAGATGTCACGACATGATCCTCATCGGACGTGGACTCGACGGTGATGGTGATGGGACCACCGACCGGCATGGCCTGAAACGCGTTGCGGGCGAGATTCGTAAAGGCCTGATACAAGAGGTCACGGTCTCCACGGATCCACAGTGGCCTCGAGGGGACAGTGAGCTTGACGGAAGAACCATCGGGTACAGAGGACGCAGAGGAAATCTGGGCGACCCCCTCTAGCAGTTCAACGAGGTCCAGACGCACAAATTTCATTTTTAGTGGCGTGCCAAGACGGAGAACACCCTCCACTGCCTTGTTAAGGCGATCCGCTTCCTCGATCAAGACAGTGATATGACGGGAGGTCGAAGGGTCCGACACGCGAGCGGCGAGCATCTCGGCGGCTCCCCTGATAATCCCGAGAGGATTCCGTACTTCGTGTGCCAGTTGACCGGCAAGTTCACCCAGCGCGGCCATCTGGCTGACTCGTTGGATGCGTTCCTCCATCATGGCGACCTGGGCTAAACGGTCGGTCAACTGTGTTTGTGTCTCGCGAAGTGTTGTATTGGTGTCGGCAAGGGTGGCCGCGAGATTTTGATACTGCAGCCGCTGATTTCGTTCACTCCTTGCGAAAAAGTAGGTCAGCAAGCCAGCCATGGTGAAATAGACCACAGCTGCAACGGAATCCTGGAACTCCTTGACGCTCATGATTGATGCGTTCAACTGTTCTCCGGTCACAATGAACCCGATCATCGCCAATACCGATCCTCCCACGACGATCGCGACGTCTCGACCCGGTAACTTGGTGGCTGCCGAGATGATCGGCAGCAAATACACGAGTTCGTAAATGCTTCCGCTCCCGTCCGTTACCGCCACGAGCATGCTGGCCAACAGGAGCTGAAGCAAGATGCTCAGCCGTAAGAGGAGGACACGTTGCGCTGGGTTTCTTGTCTTTTCGGAAAAGGCCGGCACCAACATTTCGATGCCCTGCAAGGCCATGATGGCAGAGAACGAGAGGTATGCGCCGAACGAGGTCGGTCGGGTCACGCTGCCGAGTGAGAACAAAAGAACAGCGAGCAGGCCTAAAGTTGCAGCCTTCAGAATGTCGAACGCATTGAGGTAACCGAAAGCCATAGACGATCACTCTTATCAGATGATCAGGAGACCTGAAGAACTCTACAGGCTGCTGGGAGGAGAAGTCAAAAACGCGACTCGTGCCTCAGCACATTATTTGTGCGAGTCGGTTGTGTTTTGTTGAGGGGTGAGAGACGCAAGCAGCTGACGGGCTTCCTGGCGGTAGCGCTGCTCGCTCGCTGACTGGTCGCGAGGTGGTGCCTGGCTCAAAATGATGTTGAACTCGCGCCGCGCCGCGTCCGTATTCTGTCGTTTGATGTAGGCTTTCCCGAGATCAAGACGAGCGTGGATGGAACGTGGATCGGCGGTGACTGCCTTGTTCAGATACGTGAGCGCAGCCTCCGAATCACCCCCGAGAATCCATGGCAGCTCTTCGAACATCATCCCCATCATGTGAAGAGATGGAGCATGGTTAGGGTTGAGCTCCAGCGCACGCCGGGTATGGTTCTTGAGGTCATTCATGGTAAACGCGGAAGCCATCACTCCCTTGAGCTGGGCAGCGCTTCCGAGGTTGGCTGCGTATAGATAATGAGCCTGTGCATTGGATTCATCGAGGTCGATGGCTCGGCGTGCAACCCGCGCCCCTTCATCATATGCTGCCAGACGCTTCGTCTTCTCGGAGTACGCATTATCGCCCAGATCAAGATATACTTCCGAAAGGCGCACGAGAATCCGGGAGTCTGTGGAGTCAGGTGCCCGATCGGCAAGGAGAGTCTGCAACTCTCGCTCAAGAGCTTGTGCTCCATCGGAAAGCGACGCCGGTTGTGCGCCCAACGTGCGGGCCGTGAGTGCTACCAAGACAAAGAGGAGGATGGCAGAACATTGCATTTTTCTGAGAGGCATTCTCATGAGAGTTATTTTACGCGAAACAGAAAGTCCTACCTGCCAAGATTTGTCATTCTCCAGCCGTGTCCGGGAGGTGCGAAGGGTAACATGAATCTCTTTGGAGAACCAGGTCGTGTTGGAGGCAGAGTAACTAATGAATTAGATTGTCGCTAGGAAGGGTCGCACAAGAGGAGCCTGTCGGTTTGAATTCCTGCCGAGAATGCGTCTTTCGTTGACAGTCAGCAGCGGCCTTCTTACTCTGCAAGAGAAGAAGTAGCGAGAGAATCCCTTATGAAGGACGCAACCATGGAGAGGCTTGTGGCGGACTCGATTCCTGCGCCACGGTCTCTTGCATCGCCCGCCAAGAGAGCCCTCCTGGGAGTATTCTTGTTCGTGAGCCTCATCGGTCTCGCGGAAACGGGCGCCGCCCTCATCTATTACTTCCAGATTCCAGCCCAGCAACGTGACGTGATCGAGCTGGCCATCGGACTGCGGCAAGCTCCTACCAATACGGTGCTGCGCTTTGTCTCACATCCGTATCTCAATTACGTGGCGAATCCCACGTTCACCTATGACAACGGATATCGGCCGCATAATGCCTGGGGATTTCGGGACGAACACTGTTGCGTTCCGAAGAAACCGGGCCATATCCGAATTGTGGCGATCGGGGGCAGTACGACCTATGGCCTCTATTTCACGTACGATCAAAACGTCTGGCCAGCGCTATTGCAGGAGAAACTGCGGCAAAAGTACGGCGACCGGATCGAAGTGATCAACGCTGGCATTCCCAATTATACGACCTTCGAACTGATTGGGCTTACCGCGATGATCCTGCCGGAACTCTCTCCGGATGTCGTGCTTATTCATACCGGACTCAACGACGCGTTCGCAGTGGGATATCCCGAGGAGGGCGGAGCCGACAATCGGTACTTTCGACATGCCTGGAACTATACGCCGTTGTCTCAAGGTCTCGGGAGCGCTATGCGGGCAAGTTATCTCGTGCGGCTGATCGGGCGATATTGGACATCGTCGAACACCTTCTCCCCAGGCGACATGGCAGGCGCGATCCAGTATCCAGTCGCGAACGGCGCTGAAATGGTGAAACATATAGAAACCGCCAATGGCAAATATTTTCGTCGGAATCTTCAGACGCTCGTGGCCCTGTGTCGAAATATGAACGCCGTGCCGGTGTTACTCAATGAGCCAGTGAACCCGGCGAAGGAGGAAGGTCTGGACGCGTATTACCGCGCGGTCGTGGCGGCAATCTCACGAAACAATTCGATCATGCAGGAACTTGCCGCGACCAACCGACTCTTGTCGATCGATCTCTACTCGAAGATGCGGGATCCTGCATACTTTCTGGATGCCGCTCATGAAACGAAGGTCGGAATGGAGAAAAAGGCTGAGGTCATTGCAGAACGGCTCGCCGTCGCGTTAGACCCGCTTGTAGGTTCAGCCCGCGCGAACTAGAACTGTTCGTACCAGGTTTGGCTGCCCGTGGCGCTTTCCACGGGCAGACCAACGTCGTCACATTATCGCTTCCCGGAGAAATTTTGCGGATTCTTCCGGCGACACCGGATTGATGTAAAATCCCGTGCCCCATTCGAAACCGGCGACTTGCGTCAGCTTCGGGATAAGTTCCACATGCCAGTGGTAGAAGTCGCCCGTCTTTTCGTGGAGCGGCGAGCTGTGAAGAATGAAATTATAGGCTGGTCTGGCGAGGACTTTGTCCATCCGCCGCAACGATTCAGAGAGAATAGGCGCCAGGAATTCGAACTGCTGCTTCTGACTTTCTTCGAAGTAGCCGGCGTGCCGTTTCGGCAGAATCCACATCTCGAACGGGAATCGCGGGGCGAAGGGCGTCACGCAGGCGAACTCGGGGTTTTCGGCGACGACCCGGTCCCCATCAGATAGATCCTGCCGCAGAATATCGCAGTAGATGCAGCGCTCCTTTTGCTCATAGTGTGCGCGGCATCCTTCAATTTCCGTCATGACGCTGGTGGGAATGATCGGCAGAGCGATGAGCTGTGAGTGGCTGTGCTCGAGCGTCGCACCAGCAGCGGCCCCATGGTTCTTGAAGATCAGGATGTAGCGGAAGCGCAGATCCTTTCGGAGGTCCAACATCCGATCCCGGTAGGCCCAGAGGACGTCCTCGATCTTCTTGGGCGGCAGGTCGGCCAAGCCGTCCTTGTGGCCTGGCGTTTCGATGATGACCTCGTGTGCCCCGATCCCATTCATGCGGTCGTAGAGGCCAAGCCCTTCGCGGCCGAGGTCGCCTTCGACTTGGAGAGCAGGGAACTTATTGGGCACGACGCGGATGGACCAATTGGGCGAATTCGGCTCGGAAGGTTGTGAGCGGTAGGCCATGATTTCTTTTGGCGTCAGGCGTTCTTGGCCAGGGCAAAACGGACAAAGAGCAGTCGAAATGGGACGCGCAGGTTGCATCTGAGAAAACTCGTGCGGCCGGCCGCTGCGCTCGGTCGAAATAATCACCCAACGACCAACAATGGGATCTCGTCGCAGATCAGGCATGGTGACTCCCAGACCACCGCAAGAGTGTCGAGCGCCGAGGCACGAGCAAGTAGTGTCTCAAACGAAGGAGAAATTCACAACTCATAACTCAGTACCCGCACTGTTTCTCTTCATACCCGCCATGCGGAGCCGTCGAACTCCGGACCGGGTACGACCAGAGTGGCCGGGTTCTGATAAGGATACCGAGCCACTTCCAGGTTTTGTTCCAGCACGATCAGGCTCAACCGGACTTCCTGTCCTTGCTCCAGCTCCAGGTCTTTGATCGGCACGCCGAGTTCAAGGACGGTTCGTCGCGCAATCGAACGATAGGGGCCGACCTCCCGCCAGGAATCCGGAGACGATCCATGGAACAACGTAAAATGGTCTGCTCCCGAGGATGCGAGTGAAAAGGAGAGTCGGAACGTGTGTCGCGGGCATTGCAACAAGATCTCCACGATCATGCCGTCCTGCCGGTCTTGCGCAGCCGTGTCAGGATCGAGTCGAAGGTACAGGTGGTCAAGGCTCCAGCCGAAGAAGATGGCGGAGAAGATGCCGTCGGTTTTCCACATGGCACCCAGTGGCGGGTGAGGGTTGATGGACCCGGCCCCTCGCCACTCGAAGAAATCAGTGACCACTCCATCGATTGTCGGCGCGAGCAACGCCACCGGCTGAGTGACACGATCCGCATCAGGCTTCCGCGCAATGATGCATAGGGGCTGGTTGAGGATGTCCGGCGGCGTCAGCCCCATATGCATCCAGACGTTGCGAAGGTGGGTCCGGAAGAGACGGTCAAACTCCTCTTTGTACGCGGTGTCGAAATCGTCGCCGTACCACCAGAACCAATCGCTGCCTTCCGCCGCGTAGAGTTCGGTCCATGCAGCCTGCGCCCGATCAGGCGGGAGGTTCGGCGCCAGGTCTGTGAGCCGGGCTCTCGTGTGGCCGAGGAGTTCCCATCCCCGGTTGTCTTCCTGATGTCCGATCCAAATTTTATAATCCTGGTTGATCCAGGATCCGGAATGCAGCTGAGTCAATCGGGTCGGAGCCGGGGTTGCCGCGAGGGCTTCGGAAATGGTGGCAACCGAGACGCGCAGCCCCTCCTGATCTAAGGCACGGTGGGACAGTGCCGTGTACAGAAGCGACAAGAACCGCTCTCCGCCATCGTGGTAGTGCTCCCAGGGATTTTCACCGTCGAGGACGATGGCGACAAGGGCCCGCTCTTGCGGGGCATCATGCGTGATGTTCCGCAACCGGCGCAGGACGTCCTCCGCTGCCGATTCGGGTGCCGTTTTGTGATAGACGAACCCAAATGCGTCGGACAAGTCACGGTCGCGGAAGACGATCGTGGCAGCTTGTCCATCAGGACCGACGCGATAGGGTTGGTACAGGTCTTGATGGCGGTGCCAGGGTTGTTGCGCCGATTCCAGGGAGCGAGCGAGGATCCCTTCATCGGTCGCCAACCAGCGCAAACCGGCGCGGGTCACCATTGGAATCATTTCCGGACAGACGGACCCTTCCGACGGCCACAAACCGGCCGGAGCTTGGCCGAACGCCGCGGTATGAAATTCCACGGCACGGCGCAGTTGTGCTTCGGCATCCTCCGGTGCAGAGAAGCGGGGCGGAAGCGGAAGATCAGGCCTCGCCCGCCGCGTCGTGTCGGTATCGATGACCAAGGGAAGAATCGGATGGAAAAACGGACTTGTGGTGAGTTCAATCTGTCCGCGGTCGAGAAGCCGTCGGTACATCGGGACGACCTCCTGAACGGCGACGCGCTGCAGGGCCAACACCTCTTGCTTATCCTCCTCGGTGAAGTTGCGATTCTTGGTTCGCAGGGCCGCCAGCCGAGGGTACCGATGGGTCGTCCCATATCCAAACCACGCGAGGTTGTGCCAGACCTGCAGATCGAGAAAGTCCTGGGTCGAAAATTGACGGGCAACTCGTTCCAGATCTTGTTCCTGCACCTCCGTTCCGCGCTTGACCAAGAGTTCGTGATACCGGGGAGAGGGCCGCACCATCGTCGCCCAATTGGCGGAAAAGAAATGGCGGATGAGAAAGGCGTTCTCCTCGGCTGTCAAGTCAGCCGCTGGTCGTTGGGCACGTTCCTGAAAAAGGTCGCGAACGGTGCCCGCTCCGATTTCCTGCAACTGCAGCAGCAGGGACGGGGTGAAATTGAATGTCGCCTTGACCGTCGGGAACTTTTCCAGCAGGAATGCCATGTCATAGTAAGCTTTCGTCGCATGGAGGCGAACCCAGGGCATACTCGCGAACCCCGCCACGGGGTCCGTGTAGTACGGCTGATGCATGTGCCAAAGAAAACAGACGTGCGCTGTCTTCATAGACGAAGTTTCTTGCGGGCTTCTACGCAAGTATGTCATAGGGGTGGAGGCTGTGCAATCAACAGAACGTTATGGATACGACTCGACAGACGCTTGGTCACGCAGCATGGGAGAAGGTGTTCCTCGATTGGGCGCCGGTGCTCATCTATGCAGCGATGATATTTTACTTCTCTTCGCTCCCGAAACCGCATGAGCAGCTCCCGGATTTTGTACGCGATCTGAGCGACAAGTTCCTGCACCTCGTGGAGTACGGCGTTCTCGGCGGTCTGTGGTATCGGGCCTTTCGGTGGGCGTCTGGGCCGAGAATCGCGGCATCGGCAGTCCTCTTGGCGATTGTCGCAGGGTCGGTCTATGGCATCACCGACGAAGTACATCAGGCGTTTGTGCCTATGCGCACGCCGAGCGTGCTGGATTGGATTGCGGACACCCTTGGTTCAGCCATCGGCGCGCGCGGGATGAATTGGCTCGAGCAACGGCGGCGCGATCAGGTATTCAACCATCCCGTCGATCGAACTACGCCGGTTTCGTGACAAGGTCCCGTGTCACCAGTATAATGCGCGCCGTTATGTCGACTGTCGGTCCTGCCGCTCCCAAAGCACCGCTGGCCCTTCCTTCCACCGCGTTGGTCGCCGGCACGGTTCAGTCACAGCTTCCCGGTTGTGGGCCCTTCAAGAAACTCACCCCGCTCGCTGGTGATGCGTCCAACCGGCGCTATTTCCGGATTGAACTTGGGAGTGGATTGCCGCGCTCCGTTGTTCTGATGCAGTTGGCCGAGCCGGAAGCGTTCAAGCAATCGGAAGAGGCGGTCAGCGGTGCCAAGTATGCGATCACCGACCTGCCGTTTCTCAACGTCCGCACACATCTGGCAAAGGCCGGCGTATCCGTCCCGACGCTCTATCACTACGATCAAGGGGCGGGGTTGCTCTACCTCGAAGATTTCGGCGATCTCACGCTGTCGGAAGCGTCCTGCGACGCGAAGCCTGAGGAACTGAGCGCCCGCTACCGCCAGGCCATCGACATCCTGGTCCAGATACAAGTCAAGGCGACGTCACCGGCCGATCCGCAGTGCGTGGCCTTTCATCGGAGTTTCGACGTGCCGTTACTGATGTGGGAGTTCGATCACTTCCTGGAATACGGGATCGTCGCCCGCCAGGGAAGACCGATGCAGGAGGATGATCGACGGGTTATCCGTGGAGAATGTGAAAAAATTGCGACGATGCTGGCAGAACAACCTCGCGTGTTCGTCCATCGGGACTACCACTCGCGGAATTTGATGGTTGACAAGACACGATTGGGAGTCCTCGATTTTCAAGATGCGCTGATGGGGCCGGCGACCTACGATCTGGCGTCGCTCCTCCGCGATGCGTACATCGCGCTGGATGAATCGCTCATCGACGAGCTCATCGCGTATTATCTGGACCGGCTGGAAACCCAGCGCCAGGTGTGGACGAATCGAGAGGCTTTCCGACGGCTCTTCGACTTCACGAGCATTCAACGCAACCTCAAAGCCGCCGGACGCTTCGTCTATATCGATCAGGTCAAAGGCAATCCGAAATTCCTCGCGGATATCCCGCGGACACTTGGGTATGTGCGGCGAAACCTTTACAAGTACCCGGAGTTATTCACGTTGCGAAAACACCTGGCGACGTATGTGCCGGAGCTCCAGTAGGACGTGAAACGTAAAACGTTAAACGTGAAGCGATCGGAAAGTTGGAGACGCGCTTTGCCCGCGCGTCACGCGTCACGCATCACGCATCACGGTTCCCCATGAAAGCCATGATTCTCGCAGCTGGCCTGGGGACCCGACTCAGGCCCATGACGAATACGATTCCGAAGCCGCTCCTCCCTGTCGCTGGCACTCCTCTTGTCGTCTGGAATCTGTTATTGCTCAAACGGTACGGATTTCACGAAGTGGTGCTCAACCTCCACCATCTCGGTCCCATGATCCAGCAGGCACTTGGCGACGGCTCACGCTATGGGATGAGAATCATCTATTCGCACGAGCCGGTCATTCTCGGAACCGGTGGCGGAATCAAACAGGCCGAACCGCACTTTTCGGGAGAGCCGGTACTAGTGCTCAACGGGGATACTCTGTTTGAGCTGGATCTCGAAGCGCTGTGCTCCTTCCATCGGCGTCGGGAAGCGGCGGCAACATTGGTACTGCGCAAGGATCCCGAAGCGGAACGATGGGGCCTCGTTGAAGTGGGCGCTGATCAGCGCATTCTGCGCATTGCCGGCCGCGGAGTGACAACCTCCCAACCGACGCAATCACGAATGTTCGCGGGTGTTCATATCCTCCAACCGCGTCTTCTGCGGGAAGTTCCGAAAGGCGTCGTCTCGACCATCATCGACCCCTACGTGGCAGCCATCCAGCGTGGCGAGGCGGTTCTGGGCTATGACTTTGACGGCTATTGGTCCGATGTCGGCACGCCGGAACGATATGCGCAAGTCGAGCATGATGCAGCCGCAGGCGTCATCGATCTCTCAGCCCGCCGGCTCGCGGTGCCTCAGCCTCACTCCTGATAGGACTTCTGCGATTTTTCTTTCTGTTGCTTGATCAAGCGCGCCAGGTACGTCCGTTGGAGACGTAGTCGATCCGCGGCCTTCGTTTGGTTGCCGTCAGCGTCGTCTAAGGCACGGCCGATGATATAGCGACTATGGGCCTCCATCGACTCGTGATAGGGAAAATCAAGATAAGGCAGGGAGGGCCCCGAGCCGGCGTGATTCTGAGTGTCCAGGGCGAGTATCTCGGGCTCAATCGTCTCCGTGTGGCTCAACACAACGGCTCGGGCGATCACGTTCTCGAGTTCGCGAATGTTGCCCGGCCAGGCATAGTGGGTCAGGGCCTCCATCGCGGCGGCACTGAACAGCATGCCCGGCCGTTTGGCTTCCTTCGCGTGGCGATTCAGAAAGAATTTGGCGAGTGCGGGGATGTCGTCACGGCGTTCGCGAAGCGGTGGGAGCACCAAGCTGATCACATTCAGGCGGAAAAACAGATCTTCTCGGAATTCTCCATTGGCGACGGCCTGCCTCAGATCTTTGTTGGTGGCCGCGATGATGCGAATATTGACAGACACGGTTTTTGTGCCTCCGACACGCTGAAATTCCCGGTCTTGCAACACACGGAGAAGTTTCGCTTGGAGCGGTAAGGACATATCCCCGATTTCGTCAAGAAACACCGTGCCGCCGTCGGCCATTTCCAGCTTGCCCTTCTGCAGGCGATCCGCGCCGGTGAAGGCGCCTCGTTCATGCCCGAAGAGTTCGTTTTCGAGCAAGGTTTCCGTCAAGGCCACGCAGTTGATGACCACTAAGGGCATGGACTGGCGGGGACTCCATTGGTGAATCGAACGGGCGAACAATTCTTTCCCCGTCCCGCTTTCCCCGAGTAACAAAACGCCGACGTCTGATTTGGCTGCCCGCTGGGCCGCTTCCATGACGGCCCGGATTTTCGCGCCGGTGCCGACAATGGAAGCGTAACGACTGTCCACTTCAGATTTGAGGCAGGCGAGCCGGCGTTTGAGCGAGTCTCGCTCCAGGGCCTTTCGGATGACGATCAGCAAATGATCCTTGTCGAGAGGCTTGGTGAGGAAATCGTAGGCTCCTTCTTTCATCGCGTCGACGGCGGTTTGAATCGATCCATGGGCCGTCATGACGATGACCGGCACATCTTCCGCCTGTTTCAATTTCGCGAATCGTTTCAGGACTTCGATTCCAGTGAGTCGAGGCATGTCGAGATCGAGGAGAACCAAGTTCGGCGTTTCTTGCTCCATCTGTTCCAGAGCCTGTATGCCGTCGCGCGCCACGACGGTGCTATAGCCTGTCGCGTGGAGACGGTCCTCCAGCATCGTGACAATGTCCGGATCGTCATCAACAATGAGAATCTTGGCGTTCATCATGCTTCGCATAGGCAAGAGGCACGAGGCCAGAGGCGAGGGGGTTGCTCATTCTTCCCATTGCCTCTTGCTGCTAGGCGCTTGCCCCTAGCCCTCCATTACATTAATCACCAACCCCGTGAGCGGTTTGGGGAAGAAATACGTCGACTTGTGCGGCATCCGTTCTCCCGCCGTCGCGACGGCTTGGACTTCGCTGACCTTTGTGGCGTTCAGGAGCAACGCTCCTGTTCCTTTTCCCTGTGCGACCCAGTCCAGCGCTTCATGATCATCCTTTGTATAGAGAATGGCTTCTTTTTCGGATTGTGTGGGGCAGAGGGTCGTCACGACCAAATGCTGGAGCAGCGACACATCGAGTCGGGCGCGCGGCGAGGTCTGAGCGGTCTGACGGTGCGCCGGTTTGACGGTCAAGGCGGCATAACGGTCCTGTCCCTTTAGAGCCAAGCCGAACACCGGGACCGTGCGTCCATTCACCTTTAATGCGTCGAGAAACTCCTCGCGCACCGCCGCTTGAGTCGAGGCGCTGTACGGAAACTCCTGGACGTCACATTTTCCAGCCAATGAGGCTTTGACCTGCTCGTATGGCGGCAAGTTTGTCGTGATCACTCTGTGGGTCGGAAGGACGGTGAGGCCGGGATCTTCGAGGGCGGCCAGGAGCATCAGCACCCCGTCGTACGGCTGAGAGCCGGTCGTCGTTCCGGCTTGCTGCCGGCGCAGCCGCTGATAGTTCAAGGCAGTTTCGTAGCGGTGGTGACCGTCCGCGATAAACAGCGGCTTGCTGCGCATGGCTTCCACCACCTGCTGAAGAACGGCGGGATCGGTCACGGCCCATAATTGCTGACGGAAGCCGTCGTCGTCTCGAAAATCGATTCGTGCCGGCTTTCCCTTGACCGATGCCTCCAGCATGCCGATCACGGTGTTCTGGGGATCTGAGTACAAAGACCAAATCGGGCTGAAATTGGATCGGCAGGCTTCCAAAAGGTTCAATCGATCGGTCTTTGCCGCAGCTCTCGTATTTTCGTGCGGGTAGATGTGTCCGGAGTCCAGCGCTTCGAGTTTGACGGTTGTGAGAAATCCCTTCAGGACTTTCGTAGGCGCTCCGGGCTGGGAATAGGAGGGCGTGTATTCGATCGTATGGTAGTAGATGGCCGGCTGCGCATCGCGTGTGAGGACTCCGCTCCGGAGCCAATCGTGAAGTGTGTTGGCTGCACGCGTATAGCGATTGTTCGTCGGTCCGTCACCCGGTTGATCGAGTCCGAGTTCCAGCCGAATGATGTTGTGCGAATGGCGGGTATAGAGGGCCTCCTGCCCAGCTTCATCGATGATGTCGTAGGGGGGCGCGACCGTCTTGGCGATGTCAACCTTAGGTTCATAGACCGTGCCGTGAAACGGAATGATCGTAGACATCGTGTAGCCCTCTACTCCATAAATGGTTGAGGTAGTCGTGCAGCAACTACCGGAAAGGATGGATCCTGTTCTTCCGCGCGGTGCCGTCCCCACGACGCAGTTGACGTGAGAACACGCAGAAAAGCAGGTTATCGGTCGCGGGTCACCATGTAATCGGCAGCAACCATGAGGGCTCGCTTGGCCGTACAATCTTCAAAGAACTCAAGTTCTCGCTGAGCCGCCACGACAAACGCCTGTGCGCGAGCCATGGCGTAGGCAATCGATCCCATTTCTTCCATGAGATGGATCATGCGGCTCAAATCATCTTCCGTCAGCGTGCGGGTCTCCATCCTATCTTTGATGACCCCCCGGTCCGCTTCCGAGCAATGTTCTAACAGATGGAGGAGCGGCAGCGTTGCCTTGCCTTGCCGGAGATCCTGCCCGAGCGTCTTCCCTAAGCGCGCACCATCGGCCGTGTAGTCGAGGGTATCATCAGCTACCTGAAATGCGATACCGACGTACTGTCCGAAACGGAAGAGAGCATCCAATCGATCCTCCGGGGCATCGGCAATGATAGCTCCCATCCGGCAGGTGGCGGCAATCAAGCCCGCTGTTTTGTGCTCCACGATTTTGAGATAGTCGGCTTCCGGCATGGCCGGATTGCCGTTGTAATAGAGCTGTAGCACTTCCCCTTCCGCCATCTTCGTGCAGGCTTCGGCCAGCACTTCATTGATCCCCTGGCTGCGGAATTCGACGATCTGAGCCATGGCCTTAGAATAGAGGTAGTCTCCCACGAGGATGCTGATCTGATTTCCCCAGACTTTCCGGGCCGTTGAGCGCCCGCGCCGGAGGTCGGCATCATCCACGACATCGTCGTGCAACAGGGTAGCGGTATGGATGAATTCAACGAGGCTGCTGAGTTGATGGTGGTTTCGACCGCTATAGCCGCAGAGCCGGGCACAGAGGAGGAGCAGCAAGGGTCTGATGCGCTTGCCGCCGCTGTTCAAGATATGGGCGGCGACCGTATTCACGAGCGTCACGCTCGAATCGAGGTTTCTTCTGACCTGATCCTCGACTCCTTCCAGCTCATCGCGGTACGCTTCCCACACGTCCGCCATGCTGTTAATTGTCGAAGTAATCGGCCCGTTTGACATGCGGCGGATGGTAGGGCAGAGCAGGAAACAAAGTCAAGGCAATGGCCGTCCTGCCGGCACTCGTCCTCTCCTTGACAGGGCGAGCACCCTTCTATTAATGTGAGCGCAAGGTTTGCGAGCGGACATCGCCTCAAGAGTGGCGGGATTCTGCGTGCCTGGTTCCTCTCGGTAGGACCTCCGTCCAGCTGAAAAAACCTGCCTTCTTCACGAGATACGAAGGATGGAACTCCCAGGGCTTCCACAGAAGCAAGGGCTCTACGACCCTCAGCACGAAAAGGATTCGTGCGGGATCGGCTTTGTTGTCAACATCAAGGGACAACAATCACATCAAATCGTCGAGCAAGGACTCAAGATCCTCGAAAATCTGACCCATCGAGGAGCGCAGGGCTGTGACCCCTGTACCGGTGATGGAGCGGGAATCCTCCTCCAAGTCCCGCACGCGTTTTTAAAACGGGCCGGCGGCGATGTCGGAGTCCATCTGCCGAACGAAGGAGAGTACGGAGTCGGAATGGTCTTTCTGCCGCCGCAGGCGGATGCGCGGCAGCAGTGCGAAACCCTCTTCGCCAAAGTCATTGCCGAAGAAGGGGCGCGTCTCTTGGGTTGGCGCGACGTGCCGGTCAAGAGCGATGCGATCGGTGAGGTGGCGCGGCGAACCGAACCCTTCATGCGACAGGTGTTCATTGCGCGGGACGTGCTCAATGAAGGGCAGTTCGAGCGGAAACTGTACGTCATCCGGAAGCGGGTCGAAGGAGCCGTTCGAGAATCGGCTATTCGTAGCCGGGAATATTTTTACATCCCGAGCCTCTCGGCCAACACCATCGTCTACAAAGGCCTGCTGTTGCCACACCAGATGCCGGCCTACTATCAGGACCTCAACGATGCGAGCCTGACGAGTGCCCTTGCACTCGTCCACTCGCGCTTCAGCACCAACACGTTCCCCACCTGGCCGCTCGCCCATCCCTATCGCTACATCTGCCACAACGGCGAAATCAATACGCTCAAGGGCAACGTGAATTGGATGAGGGCGCGGCAAGGGCGGCTGAACTCAGAATTGTTCGGGAAAGATTTGGCCAAGCTGTACCCGATCGTCTACGAACAGCAGAGCGACTCGGCCTGTCTGGACAATGCCGTCGAGTTCCTCACGATGGGTGGCCGCTCGCTCCCGCACGCGATGATGATGTTGATTCCCGAGCCGTGGGTGGCGAATCCGCAGATGGACCTCGATCGCCGCGGCTTCTACGAATACCATGCAGCCATGCAGGAGCCCTGGGACGGTCCCGCTGCGGTCTGCTTCACCGACGGCAAATTGATCGGGGCGACGCTGGATCGCAACGGTCTGCGCCCCTGCCGCTATCAGGTGACGACGGACGGCCTCGTGGTGCTCGCGTCGGAAGCGGGCGTGCTCCCGATGGAGATTCAGAAGATCCGGCAGAAAGGCCGGTTGATGCCGGGACGGATGTTTCTGGTGGATACGGTCCAGGGCCGCATCATCGACGATGAAGAAGTGAAGGCCGAGATCATGAGCCGGAAACCCTACCGGTCCTGGGTCACGCAGTATCGAATCTCGCTCGACGAACTGCCGGAGCCGATCAACGTGCCCCAGCCGGACCATCCGACGATCCGGCAGCGGCAACAGGCCTTCGGTTACACCGTCGAAGAATTGAAAATGGTCGTCACTCCCATGGTGGTCGAGGGGCAGGAAGCCGTGTCCTCAATGGGTACCGACACGCCGTTGGCCGTGTTGTCCGACCGTCCGCAATTGCTGTTCAAATATTTTAAACAACTCTTTGCGCAGGTAACCAACCCGCCGATCGATCCGATCCGCGAAGAACTGGTCATGTCGCTCACGACCAGCATCGGGCCCAAGCCCAATCTGATGGACGAGCATCCGGAGTCCTGCCGTCGGATCAGAGTGAAGCAGCCGATTCTGACCAATGCCGATCTGCAGAAGATTCGGGAGATCGCCGATCCTCATTTCAAGAGCAAGACGCTCAAGATGCTCTTCCGCGTTGCCGAAGGTCCGGAGGGGTTGGGCGCCGCCGTCGATGAGCTTTGCCGGCAGGCTTCGCAAGCGATCAAGGAAGGCTACAAGTTCCTCATTCTGAGCGATCGCGGCGTGAACGAGGAGTGGGCGCCGATTCCGAGCCTGCTAGGCGTGGCGGCGGTGCATCATCACCTCGTCCGCGAATGCACGAGAACAGAGGTCGGGCTCACACTGGAAACCGGCGAGCCGCGCGACGTGCACCACTTCGCTTCTTTGATCGGCTATGGAGCCGGCACCGTCAATCCCTACCTGGTCTTCGAGTCGCTCGTCGACATGGAGCGGGACGGATACTTACCGGAAGGCGTGGATGCTCAAACTGCCGAGGGCAAGTTCATCAAGGCCATCAACAAGGGGCTGCTCAAGATCTTCTCGAAGATGGGGATTTCCACCGTCCAGTCCTATTGCGGCGCTCAGATCTTCGAAGCGATCGGGCTCAACCACGAGGTGATTGACCGATACTTCACCGGCACGCCGTCGCGGGTCGAAGGGATCGGGATCCGCGAGATCGGCGAAGAAACTTTGCGGCGTCATCGGCTGGCCTACGAGCCGGCACCGATCAGACAACTCGATTTCGGCGGCGAGATTCACTATCGGATTCAAGGCGAGCACCATAATTGGAATCCGGACACGATCTATAAACTCCAGCACGCGACGAAGGCGAACGATCCCAAAACCTTTACGGAGTTCTCGCAACTCGTCAACGATGAGAGCAAGCGGCGGTCCAACCTGCGCGGCCTGCTTGAGTTCAAATTTTTGCCGGAGCCGATTTCCCTCGACGAGGTTGAGCCGGCCAAAGAGATCGTCAAACGGTTCACGACCGGCGCGATGTCGTACGGCTCGATCAGCAAGGAAGCGCACGAGACCCTCGCCATCGCCATGAATCGCCTGGGCGCCAAGAGCAATACCGGCGAGGGCGGGGAAGATCCGGAGCGGTTCAAACCTTTGCCGAACGGCGATTCCAAGAACAGCTACATCAAACAGGTGGCGTCGGCGCGATTCGGTGTGACCAGCCATTATCTGATCAATGCCAAGGAGCTCCAGATCAAGATGGCGCAAGGCGCCAAGCCGGGCGAGGGCGGCCAGTTGCCAGGGCACAAGGTGGATGAAATCATCGCGCGGCTGCGCTATGCGACGCCGGGCGTGCAATTGATTTCGCCGCCGCCGCACCACGACATCTATTCGATCGAAGATTTGGCCCAGCTCATTTTCGATTTGAAGAATTCTAATCCGGATGCGGCCGTGTCCGTGAAACTCGTGGCCGAAGTCGGCGTCGGCACAGTCGCGGCAGGAGTCGCGAAGGCTCATGCAGACAAGGTATTGATCAGCGGCGACTCGGGCGGGACCGGGGCCTCTCCGCTCTCGTCCATCAAATATGCCGGCGTGCCGTGGGAATTGGGCTTGGCGGAGACGCATCAAACGCTGGTGCTGAACGATTTGCGCGGACGCATCCGTGTCGAGACCGACGGTCAGATGAAGACGGGCCGCGACGTGGCCATCGCCACGCTGCTCGGAGCGGAAGAGTACGGGTTTGCCACCGCACCGCTGATCGTCGAAGGCTGCATCATGATGCGGAAGTGCCATCTCAATACCTGTCCCGTGGGTATCGCCACGCAGGACCCGGAGTTGCGGAAGAAGTTCGCCGGGAAACCGGAGCACATCGTGAATTTCTTTTTCTTCGTGGCAGAGGAGTTGCGCCAGATCATGGCGAAACTCGGGTTCCGCACGATCAACGAGATGGTCGGCCGCGTGGACAAGCTGAAGATCCAGAAGGCGGTCGATCACTGGAAGGCGAAGGGCCTGGACCTCACCCCGTTGCTCAAGATGCCGGAGGTCGGGCCGGAGATTCCTCGCTACTGCGTGCAGAAGCAGGATCACGGATTGGCCGAGATTCTCGACAACAAGCTCATCGAGCTCTGCAAGCGCGCGCTCGAAAAAGGCGAGAGAGTTACGCTCGATCTTCCGATCCGGAACGTGAATCGAACCGTGGGGACGATGTTGTCGAGTCGCATCGCCAGGAAGTACGGTTTGGAAGGCCTCCCGCCCGACACGATCTCGATCAAGTTCACGGGCTCTGCCGGTCAGTCGTTCGGCGCGTTCTTGTCTCGTGGCATCACGCTGACCCTGGAGGGTGAGTCGAACGATTATCTTGGGAAGGGTTTGTCCGGCGGCAAGATCATCGTCTTCCCGCCGAAGCAGGCGATCTTCAATCCCGAAGAGACGATCCTCATCGGCAACACCTCACTGTATGGGGCTACGCAAGGCGAAGCCTACTTCTACGGTATGGCGGGCGAACGGTTCGCTGTGCGGAACAGCGGCGCTCGCGCGGTCATCGAGGGCACCGGCGACCACGGATGCGAATACATGACCGGTGGCGTCGTCGTGGTCCTCGGCCGGACCGGGAGAAATTTTGCGGCGGGGATGTCCGGCGGTGTGGCCTTTGTGCTGGATGAACAGGATAAATTCCAGTCGCGCTGCAATCTCGGAATGGTCGAATTGGAACCGGTGAAACTGAAAGAAGACAAGAAGCTCCTGCACGAAATGATCACGTCGCATTTCATGTTCACGGGAAGCCGCAAGGCCAAACAGGTGCTAGACTCATGGGAGGCGATGCTGCCGAAGTTCGTGAAGGTCATGCCGGTCGACTACAAGCGCGTGCTCGAAGAGCGGAAGCGGAAAGCTGCCACGAAGACGTGAGGCGTGACACGTGATGCGTGACGCGAACAAACAGAAAGTTTCTGCATTCGGAGGCATGGCGCATCACGCATAACGAGAGCTAGAAGAAATGGGTGATCCCAAAGGCTTCATGAAATATGCCCGCGAGGGTCCTAACCGAAAACCAGTCGAGCTGCGCGTGCTCGACTGGAAGGAGATGTACGAGCCCATCTCCGAAGACAAGCTCAAGCTCCAGGGGGCCCGCTGTATGGATTGCGGCGTGCCGTTCTGCCAGGGCAACACCGGCTGTCCGGTCGTCAACCTGATTCCCGAGTGGAACGATCTCGTCTACCGCGGCCGTTGGAGGGACGCGCTCAAGGCACTACATACGACCAACAACTTTCCAGAGTTCACCGGCCGCCTGTGCCCCGCTCCCTGCGAGGGCGCTTGCGTACTCGGCATCAATGAAGATCCGGTCTCGATTCGCATTATCGAATGGAACATCATCGACCGGGGATTCAACGAAGGCTATGTCGAACCGGTGCTGCCGGTCACGAAGACGGGAAAGACCGTGGCGATCGTCGGCTCAGGACCGGCTGGTTTAGCGGCGGCACAGCAACTCGCACGCGCGGGCCACAGCGTCACGCTCTTTGAAAAGGCCGATCGCATCGGTGGACTGCTCCGCTACGGCATTCCCGACTTCAAGATGGAAAAGTGGGTCATCGACCGGCGGCTGGAGCAGATGAAGGCTGAAGGCGTCGAGTTCAAGACCGGCGTGACCATCGGCAAGGACA
The DNA here is from genome assembly GCA_035623075.1 of Nitrospiraceae bacterium. Taxonomy (NCBI): domain Bacteria; kingdom Pseudomonadati; phylum Nitrospirota; class Nitrospiria; order Nitrospirales; family Nitrospiraceae; species Nitrospiraceae bacterium. Next base: position 84,035 of record DASPUC010000027.1, read on the forward strand.
TCACGGGTGAGCAGCTGCGGACCCAGTTCGATGCCGTGGGCCTGACCATCGGAGCCGAGCAGGCGCGTGAACTGCCGATTCCAGGCCGTGAACTCAAGGGGGTTCACCTGGCGATGGACTATCTCACGCAGCAGAACAGGCGGACGGCCGGCATTCCCATCACGGAGGAGCCGATCACCGCCAAGGGGAAGCGTGTCGTCATCATCGGCGGCGGGGACACAGGCTCGGACTGTTTGGGAACGACGCACCGGCAGGGTTGCGTGGAAGTGCACCAGTTCGAGTTACTGCCGGAGCCGCCTCCGAAACGAGCCGATTCGACCCCTTGGCCGCTCTGGCCCATGCAGTTGCGAACCTCCCACGCACACGAAGAAGGCTGCGACCGCCAATGGAGCGTTTCAACAACGAAGTTCACAGGGCACAACGGGCACGTGACCAAGCTCCATGCTCATCGGGTGGAGTTCCAGAACGGGAAGTTCACGCCGATACCGAACACCGACTTCGGCATGGACGTCGATCTCGTGCTCCTGGCGATGGGGTTCACCGGTCCGGTCAAGAATGGTCTGCTCGACAGCCTTGGCGTGAAGTACGATCAACGCGGCGCGGTCGCAGTCGACGAGAATTTTATGACCAACCTCGATGGCGTCTTTGCCGGCGGCGACACGAAGCGCGGCGCCTCGCTGATCGTCTGGGCCATCGCCGAAGGGCGAAAGATGGCGGCGGGGATCGATAAGTATCTGCAAGCAGGAAAATCTGCAAAGAAGTCAGCTTCCTAGTTTTCTCATTCAATCTAGGGCCAGCCTGGTCGATCCCTCGTGCTCGCGGAACGCGGCACACAACAAACACTGGAATGACACCCGTATCGCTCCTTTGCTCCCGGAGTGCGCACGCAAGATCAATTAGATTATGAATAAAGGGCGGTGCTCCCTCCATGGGCGCAGTAGGATCGACACAGGTGTCATTCCCGAGGGAGCTTATGATCAAGCTTTGAGGCGGCGTTGAATCGGGCGGTGCTCGCTTGGGTGAATGGCACGTCTCGGCGTGCCATAGGGTTGGGCGGGTGAAAAAGCGGCGCGCACTCGAGGATCAACCAGGCCACCCCTCTGAAAAGACGTACGAGCGAGCTTGGAGGGACTATCGAATGTTGAACGGGCGCACGTCAGCCCAGCCGCTCCAGTTAAAGAGTGTTGGCAGGAATAGGCCGCCAATTGGTCTGTCCCCGCTCAGATGGAAGCGAGCGCAAGGTACTTGCTTCATTAGTGAGGAAGCGCATAGGATTTGCCATTGGGGTCTACTTATGAAGATGTGTTCAGCGTGTTTAAAGATGGCTCGAGGACTGGCAATTAGAGACGGAGGAGCAATATGGGTGACGCGCGGATAGAACTATCTGACACTGGCGTCCGAATCGAAGACTTAGAGGTCCCAAAGAAGGACGTAGCAGATTTCCTCAGCCGCGTTCCTGAGCCAGAGCGGGAAGCGACTCTAATTCAAGCGATCGAAGTCGGGGTCTTTTGCCTTCAGCGAGCCCGCACAAGCCAGGATCTTGACTTTGTCAAACGGCAGGTGGAATCCCTGATCGGTACCGTCCGGGCTACAGTGGAAAAGATCCCTGAGGAGACCCAGAAGGCGATGGCGGCAAAAATCGGCACGGGTGAGGGGCAGGTACTGGCCCCGGTCCAGAGTTTGGTGGCCGAGGTGTCAAGGGGCGCGAGCGATAAAATCCAAGAAGTGAAGAATCTTCTCTCGCAGGAAATCGATCCTCGTGACGAGAATACAACCCTTGGCAAGGCTCTTCGTACTCTGCGAGATCTGCTTGATCCGAACAGAACTGATTCTATCCAAGGAACTCTGGCTGCGAAAATAAAAGAAGTGACTACGGGAGACGGGGTACTCGCTCAGGCTGTCAAAAATGTTGTCGGGGACGCCGTGAAACCCCTTGCGGATCGGGTAGACTCTTTAGCCAAGGAAGTGCGTGGCAAAGAGGCGGCGGCGGAGGCCTTGGCACAAACAACTGAAAAGGGAACCCCATATGAAGAAGAGGTTTTGGGTCGCCTTCAGGCATGGGGCCAGACAATAGGTGCCGAGATAGACCACGTTGGCGGGGATAACAAGCCTGGTGACATCACCATCAGGGCTACCGGTCCTGCAGACGATTCATCGAAGTGTCTGTTCGTGGTGGAGGTCCGGGACCGCGAGTCACCCAAAGGGAGGAAGGCCGTATCTGATACCTATCAGCTGCAATGGCAGAACGTGGCGCGACTTACGCTATCTATCTGAGCCGTACTCAGGAGGGTCTTGCTCAGGAACTCGGCGAATGGGCCGAGGGAGTTTGTGATCGAGGTCCATGGGTTGCATGCACGGACGAGCACCTAGGAACGGCGGTACGCTTTCTCCTCGTCCAGTGGGCTATTGCTCTGAAACGGGCGGTAAGCCCGACTCTGGATGCCACAGCGGCTCAAGCACAGATCCAAAGGATTAGAACTGCTCTCGGGAGGGTCAAAACCATAAACACAAAGGCGACTGCGGTAAGGACTGGTGCCGATGAAATTCAACGAGAAGCCCAGGCCTTGCGCGATGACGTAAAGGATGCGTTGTCGGACTTGGAGGAATCGTTACGTCTCAAGCCAGATCAAGAATCGACTCTAGTTGCTCAGCAGGCTCCTGAAGCTGCTAGCAGTTGAGGTGAGGAACGGCTATGCTAATCAGGTGAGCCGTTCTCTCGAATTGTGCTGTAACGCCGGTTTCCCCACTTCTTCCGCATCCCAAGGCCGCATTTCTTATTAAGGCGACGGGTCTATGAGCGACTCGTCGCCTGATTTTTTTTAGTGGATGTCAACTCTCTCGCGGGTGACGCCGATCAGGACCCCGTCCGCCCGCAACGGAAGGGGAGAGCAGCGGTTCGACAGAGGGAAGGATAACGAGCGCGGAAAAGCGAACGGGGTGACGAAGATTGAAACGCTCCCACGGGGGGATGGGTGAAGTGAGGACGGATGGGGTGATCGGCGACAGGACCCGCGTTATTCAAATAAGAACGGAAGTTGTCCGTTTCCGTTGAGATCCGGCAGTCATCATTCTGTTGGAAGCCTGCTATACTTTTGGTTTTCGTATCTGTATTCTTCTGCTCAATATGATCTTGCCAAGGTATCCTCGCAGTCCCAAAGCCCTCCTTGGCGGCATTGCCCATCTCGGGCGGTTTATTGACAAGATTCGCTTACGGAACGAAGGCAAGATTCAAGATTACAACTACATCACGACAGGATTTGACAAGCATCTCACCGAGTTTCTCGGGATCGACGCCAAGGCGTTTGAGCAGCGGGTGTTGGCCGGAGGAACGGATGAAGAATTCCTTGCGTGGGTTGTGGCCCATGGGAAGACGCGGACGTCGGAAGAGATCGAACAATGGAACCACATTCTACTGTCGTCTCGTCCGAAAGATGATGCAGCCTGCCAGCGGTTTCAGGGGCGTCTCCAAGACATCGCAGCAAAGCGCAGCGTGCCGGTCAGTTCCCTTCCACCTGTTTCTACGTGGGCCGATGTGATTGAACTCGACGAAGAGCGACTCTGACCAGCTGTGAACGTGGGGCAGGATGGCTGCGACAGAGGCCGTTTCGCCACAGACCACCAGGGGTACGGAAACAAGCCCTTTGGGATGTCCGCGCAATTTCTCGAAAGGTATGGTAAAAACCTGCATTGTCCGTGGCATCCGGCTTGCGTAAACAAGAAACGATAAAAGGCGGGGCAAGTCTCGCTGAAAGCAGAGCAACTTTAACCATGGGAGGATCGATATGAAGAGAGCTTTAGCGATGTTAACCGCGAGCGCAGTTCTTTTTGCATTCACGAGTGTCATGGCTCAAGCACCGGCTCCGGCGCCCGCACCGGCCCCGGCAGCTCCAGCTCCGGCGCAACCATCGGCTCCGTCAATGGAAACGCCGAAGGCTGAGAACAAGAAAGAGGAGAAGGGAGAGCATAAAGGCAAAGGCAAGGGCCATGGAAAGAGGAAGCACGAAAAGGAGAAGGAAAATAAGCAGTAACGCCGTTTCGCGTTGCCCACGTTCGAGTGAAATCAGAAGGGCGGCCGGCTTAGAGAGCCGGCCGCCCTTTCATTTCTCCCTCTGCGCGAAAGAGTTGTAGGTACTGAACAGTTCGCTAGGCGGCGATCTTCGTCAGAAGCTTCTTGACTTCGACATGCGCGAAAATAACATCAGGTTCCCGTTGGAGCGCTTCATAATAGCTCCGTTCAAATCCATCACCTTGTTCGGAAGGGCGAATCAACGCCCGAACTTCCGTCAGGAAGTGGGCGACCTCGACGTCCGTCAGTTCCGTGTCATCCTCCAGGAGTTCGTCGATCCGTACCACCATTTGCGACAAAGGATGCAGCCAGGTGAACCATGGGTCATTCAGCACCAGTTGTAACAATTTGCCCGTGGAACCGACTCGTCCGTTAATCCGCTCGTAGGTCACCTGTTCCGCGACGATGAGCGCCTTGTGGAGCCCTAACAGGCCTCGTCGAATATCCATGAGAATCTGCCGGCGGGGATCCGACATCCGTGGGGTGATCTGTCTGTGGGGGGACCTCATACGAATTATTCTAGCAGGTTCGCGGAAATTCGCTTGGAGATGAGAAAATTTCGACGGAGATCACAGGGATAGACTTACCCTCTCGGGAAATCTCTGTCCGAATGAGGCAGCAGGTGTAAAAGAGAGAAGGCCTAGCGACCGAACCGGCCTCCGCCACCAGAGGACCCGAATGGTGACGTGCCTCCTGAGGAGAATGGGACAGCCGGTGCGGCGCGTGACTGAGGCATCAGCGATCCGTTGAGAGTAAAAGGCAGCACCGGCGCCGGCGTGAGGTTGTTCGGCGGCTCCGGTGAGCCGAACGTCGTGATGGTTCCCGTCGTCGTCCCGCCTTGTGGATTGGTGAAAGAGTAAGACTGGAATCCCCCGCCCAGGTTTGTGATCGTGCCACTGTTGCCGTGCGAATCGGAGTAGATCGAATATGAATCACCCAGGTGGGTGATCGTCCCGCTGGTTCCGTCACTGCTCTGAAAGATACTGACTTGTGCCTCTGCGATTGCTCCCCCAAGCACGAGCCATGCGCTTGAGGCCATGAGAAGTGCCAGTCGGATCGTCATCGACGCCCCTCCAGCAAACGGAAGGATAACTTATTGTACTCCTCCTACGGGCCGCAAGGGGAGGGGACATCGGCAGCAATGTCCATTTGGTTCGTTTCGTTTGTCTCGTTTATTACGTTTTCGAACAAGACAACCAAATGTACCAGACAAACCAGATCAACCAGACAAACCCATCCCGTTGTTCGTCATGGCGTTTTCAGAGGGCGATCGGCACCATTAGAGGAAGCCTTGTCACGGATCGACTTGGCGCGGGCCTCCAATTGGACCGCTTCGTCGGGGTGATGAGTGTTGCGCAAGAGTCTGGCATAGTTGTCCAAGGTGATGGCCACGCTGGGGTGCGTGGGCCCGATCGTCTTCTCTTGGATGGCCAAACTTCGTCGGAAGAGAGGCGCTGCCTTGTCGTAGTTTCCCTCCACCTCGTACAGCACGGCCAGATCATTCAGCAGAGTCGCGACGGACACATGCTCGGGTCCCAAGGCCTTCTCCCGGATGGCCACAGCCCGCAGGAGCAACCCCTCGGCTTTTCCCGCTCTTCCGGTCGTGAGATATAGCTTTGCCAGGTGCGTGAGAGTCGTGGCCACCGCCGGACTATCGGTGCCCGCCACTTTCTCCTGGATGGTCATAGCCTGTTGAAACAAGGGCTCGGCCCTCTGAGGATTACCCATCTTGTGATATAGGACCGCTAAATGGTCGATGTAGATAGCCGTGCTCATATGCTCGAAGCCCACTGCCTCCTCCGATAACTCGACAGCGCGCTGAGCCAACGGCAGGGCTTCGGCATAGTTCCCGGTTCGCTCGAAGGCCACCATTCTCATGCTAATGTCAACGATATCGTCGGTCTCTTGTTGCGCGAGCGCAGGTGCCACAAGAAGGACCAACGCGATGAGGCTCATGTTACAAGAACGGTGCGTAGCCATAGGCCTCCGCTCGAGGGCCGATCGGAATCTTTTCCAGTTGGAGCCTATCAGAATAGCAGGAGCCTGGCTTTTATAATCCAAATGTACGTCATCCATGTAGAGTCCGCTCGTCACCCCGCTATTTCCTCGATGATCCTGCTCGACAACATGATCTTGGTGGCACTATAACGGTCCTATGCAATACGTCCATCTCGGTCGTTCCGGGGTGAGGGTCAGCCGGCTCTGTCTCGGCACGATGAATTTCGGGCCTGAAACGAGCGAGGCGGAGAGTTTCGCCATCATGGATCGGGCCCTGGAGCTGGGGCTCAATTTTTTCGACACGGCCAATGTCTACGGGTGGAAAGTCGGCGAGGGGTGGACAGAGCAGATCGTCGGCCGCTGGTTTACACAAGGTGGAGGGCGACGAGAGAAAGTCGTCCTGGCGACGAAAGTCTTCGGTCGCATGGGCGAGTGGCCGAATCAGTCGCGCCTGTCTGCCCTACACATCAAGCGGGCCTGCGAAGAGAGCTTGCAGCGCCTCAACACGGACTGTATCGACCTCTATCAAATGCATCACGTGGATCGGGAGACGCCCTGGGATGAAATCTGGCAGGCCATGGAGCAATTGGTCCGGGAAGGCAAAATTCTGTACGTCGGCAGCAGCAATTTCGCCGGCTGGCATTTGGCCAAGGCCCAGGAGTTGGCCCACAGCCGCCACTTTCTCGGCCTTGTGTCCGAGCAAAGCCTGTACAATCTCAACGAGCGGACGATCGAACTGGAAGTGATTCCCGCTTGCGAAGCCTATGGCATCGGCCTGATTCCCTGGAGTCCCCTGGCGCGTGGCCTGTTGGCCGGGGCGTTGGAACCGGCGAAGGTCGGTCGACGCGCGGATGAAGATTTGAAGAAGGATATCGTGAAATATCGTCCGCGCTTGGAAGCCTATGACGCCCTGTGCAAACAACTTGGCGAGCGACCGGCCGACGTCGCATTGGCCTGGCTGCTGCATCAAAAGGCCGTCACTGCTCCAATCATCGGGCCCCGCACGATGGAACAATTGAACGGCTCCATGCGAGTGCTGAGCCTCACATTGAGCCAGGAAACATTCAAACGACTGGATGAGATCTTTCCAGGGCCGGGAGGACCGGCACCGGAAGCCTACGCCTGGTAGTGCAGACTCGATTCTACAATGTAATCCGGTCTCACCATTCTCTAAGTTGAGCGTCAGCGCGCCATTCCCAAGCTCGCTCGTACCTCTCTCCGTGGGGCGGCCTGGTCGATCCTCAATTGCGCGCGTCAAAGGAGAACGAGCACTCGCCTGCAGCAAGCGAGACGGCCGGTGTGGTCTCCATTGCGCGCATCGACCGAGCGCCGCCCGCAATCTAAATGGTCTGAATAGTCTGGTGCGCGGGGTCGGCGAGCACAGAGACCACACCAGCCGTCTCGCAAACTCCCTTTTGAGAGCGCGCGTTGCGCGAGCACGAGGAGACCAACGGGTTACCCTCCTAAATAATTTTTGACAAATCCGTCTGAATCTGTACAATGGGCAAAAATTTTCTTCCCCTTGCTCGCTTTCATCTTCCCGTATTCCGCGCTCCTTCCCGTTTTTTATAGTCAGCAGACAGTCGCCGCGCCCGGTTGGAAAGATACAACTCGTTCGGTTATATCTTGTATGTCTGATCTGCAGACGACGACTCGACCCGCTTGTGTACTCGGGACGCCAGCCTGTCCTCAGTGTAAGGACACGGGTTTGGAATCAAACGGAGGTTTCTTGACCTGTGCGACCTGTGGCCTGGCGATTACGAGACAAGCTCTCTTGCAAGACGTGCTCAGTCTTCAACTCTCAGTTGAGCCTTAGTAAATGAAACCCGAACAGCTGGGTCTGTCTCTCGGCGTTGCGGCTCTGCTCGGCGCGATCTTCCTGATCGACGTCCGAACAGGCCTGGGGTTCACCCCATGGCTGCTCTACGTGATTCCTCTCGGACTGACGTACTGGGCTTCTTACCTGTACGCTCCTCTTGTCACGGCCGTGGTCTGCACGATCCTGGTGTTTATCGGCTATATACTGTCTCCACCGCTGATTCCGCAATCGATTGCCTTGACCAACCGGATCTTTGGCGCGATCACCTTTTTGGCGCTGGGGGTGCTGATCGTGGCGTATAAGCTTCTGGCGCAACGGCTGACCCAACTGACCGATCAACTCAGACGGGAGCTTCTGGAGCGAACCCAGGATCTCGGTCGTGCCGTGAGAGTCTTCAGGGCAGAGGCGGCGCAGAGGAGCGGACTGGAACGGGATTTATCTGAGGCGAGCGAAGAGTTCACCCGCCACCTGACGGATGTCCTGGTGGCCGAGAGCCGGCGGTTACAGGAACATGTCGGGCATCTCGAACAGGCGAGTCCGGCTGCGTCGGAGGAGGACCGTCTGGAGCATACTCGCAATGAACTGGAACGGTTGGGCAAACAGTTGGAACAGTTGCAACGAGACTTGCTGCGCCAGTAAGCACTCGTTCCCTCCCTCCTTCCGTCCACACATAGAACAGGTGTAGACTCCCCCCGTTCTCTCCTCTTATCGTTTCGAGGCTCACCATGCGGGCGATCCAACGTTTCGGCGCACAGCTCCAACGCCTCCGTACCAGCCGGGATCTCACGCAGGACCAGCTGGCGGTGAAGGCCGGCCTCTCCCGTATCTATCTGTCGAAGCTGGAACTGGGGCAGCACAACCCGGCGCTCAGCACACTGGTGCGTTTAGCGAAGGTGTTACGGGTTTCCGTCACGGAATTGCTCGGCGAGACCATGAGCCACAGCGTGTGGTGGCAGGTAGGCGAGAATCGTTTCCCGACGCGCGCGGAGGCCGAAGAGCACGCACAGGCCTCTGGCGAGATGTTCGTCGCGAGATTTCAGCAGAACAAGGCGAAAGGCCTCACGCGCCGCCTGCTCCCTGTGCGCGAGAGGAACTAACGGTCAGCGGTCGAGGCGGGTTCCGTAGAAGGCAAACAGCTCGCCGGTGAGGTGGCCGATTTCTTTAGGATCGTCGGCACGTTTGCGGCGGATGTAATCGTTGAGGACACGGCCATCGACGGTTTCGTGGATGTGGGGCAGGGCGAGATTCATCCGATATCGTTCGATGGCGTCGGCGACTCGACTAATAAAGACGACGGTGCCGTCGGATTCGACTTGCTCCACCACCCCCACATGCGTGAGGGGATCATTGAGTAACCCGTCCCCGTTGAAGTCCCAGGTGTTGTCAAAGAACACGAGATCCCCGGGATACACGACCGGTCCTTGATGGAGTCTCCCGTGCTGCCTCACGTGGGCATAGATGAGTCGAACTCCGTTTGCCTTCTCATCCACTGACCCGCCGTCGTACAGATCGATGCCATGTTCGAGATAAATCGCTCTGGTGACGCCCGCGCAGTCGTACGTAATGTGCCTTCCGTTGACGTCGATCGTGCGAGCCCCCACCAATCGCGCAGCCGTGCGGACAATTGATGCGCGGCGCGGCGTCGCCTCAACGCGTTGACAGCAGCGGGCTCCTTCGATTTTTTGAGATTGCCGTTGTTCCGGGGCGGTGCTGGTACAGCCTACCAACGTGACGATGGCGATGATGAACCCGATAAAAACCACACGTGACATAGTGGATGGCATCTTGCTTCTCTCGATTGTGCGGCCAAACGAAGATAGGCTATCACGGGGGATGGGACTGACCAAGCAAACGACTATTTCGTGCCGGGCGGTATGACGTTGGTGGGGAGGGACCGGGCGCAGCGAAAGCCGATCGTGGCAGATCGTTGGTCTGGCGGCGAGCCACCGCGCGTGGCCGTGCGAAGCATGATAGGGTTGCTTTTCCACGAGCCGCCGCGCACGCTCTTGTAGCGCCCGCTCGTCGGGCCGGGCGGGTTCCGTTCCGGCATATAGGCGTAATAGTCGAACCCGAACCAGTCTTGCACCCATTCCGCGACATTGCCAGCCATGTGATGGAGGCCGTAGGGGCTTCTGCCGTCATCGTGTGAATCCACTGCTGCGAGAATCGGAATCTCGTGAACGTGATGTTGCCCAAACATGGCAAGTCTGGATTCCGGCGTCTCTTCTCCCCAGGGGAACAGGCGGCCGTCGGTTCCTCGCGCGGCTTTCTCCCACTCCGCTTCCGTCGGCAGTCGCTTTTCTCGTGCCTGGCAGAATTCCTTTGCCTCTGGCCATGTGACATAGAGAGCCGGCCAACGGGTCAGAGTCTGGTCAGAGACGGAGTGCACCGTAATGACGTGCCAAATCAGTTTTTGGAGTTCGTCAGGCGGGTGTTGTTTCCGCTGTTGGAGGAATTTCAGGTACTCACCGAGACTCACTTCGTCTCGATCCATTGCGTAGACATCCAGCCAGACCCGATTCTGAGGGAGTTCTGTATCGTCGAATTGTGTCCGCAGGCCGTAGGGGTCGTCGTCGATGCGCTTGCTGCCGAGTACAAACTCGCCGGCGGGAATTGTCTGCATGGGTGACGATGTGGCAAGCGAGGCAATCGATGTAAGATGGCGGGCCAACTCTGTCGAGGGCTTCGATGCCGCGGTCGCCGCGTGTGGGATGAGTGCCGTGACGAGCCAGAGGATCGTCCCGAGAGTGGAGCCGATGGCGCGCTGCATTAGGTTTTACTGGATGCGGCGAGCGCCTTATTCACTTCGGCAATCAGGCGGCGCTCAATCTCGGTGATTTCTTCGGCACTGACGCTGAGGATCTTTCCACCCTGCGCAAGCTTTTCAAAATCCGCCTTGACGATCAGCCGGGTCACGTTCCCCGGGACCGCCTGGACGGAAATGACATACTGGTTGCGGAAGCCGGAGACTTCGAGCGATGTCGGGTTCGAGACCTTACGATCGGTCACGTACACGGCTTTCTGTTCAGTCTTGATGCTGACCCGCAGCTGGTAGCCGTTGCGGCCGAGGGCTTCCTCGACGACTTTGGCGACGGTGGCGAGGGGACGGGGAATATCGTCGGCCTGAGCCCCTTTCCCTTCGACCTGGATACTCTGTGCTGTCTGCGCCGCGGCGGTCTTTTGCGCTTCGACGGTGAGCCGCTTAGCCTGGTTCAGTTGGCTCTCCATGGAGTCGAGCGCCGCCTTTGCTTCTGCCTTGGTGCTGTCGACGGCCTTCTTGGCGTCACGCAATTCTTGATTCAGCAAATCGATCTGCTGTTGCATCACCTTGTTGCCATCTTGCAACGAAGTGACCACGGATTCCTGTTTGGCCAGTTGCTTGCGGAGCGAGTCGTTTTCTGCCTTGAAGGGTGACTCGTCCTGTTTACACCCGGTTGCCACAAGCAACATGCCGGCACACACCAGGGACCACGCTCGTCTCGCCATCGTTCAGCTCATCTCCATCGATTGATGCAAGGTGGGCCGATTATCCATGCTTCGCCCACGCTTGTCCATGAAGATTGTGCGGTCACACCGGTTTGACCTGAAAAAGTTCGAGCGGGTATGCTGACGTGATGTTTAAGCGCGCACGAGCGGCGGGCGGGCTGATCTGTCTCCTGTGCCTTGTCCTAGCCGACGGCCCGGCCCTGGCCCAATTGCAGGAACCGGCCGTTGTTCCGGTCGAGGACTATGCTCTGTACGACCGAGTGGTGACGAGTAAGTTTCTGACGAATGAGACGAGACTCGTGCTCATCGAGCGGCTGACCGTTTCGCGATTGTATCCGGATCAGGAGAACCCCACGACGATCGCCTTGTTTGATGAGCGCGATCTGTTCGATCATAGGCTTCCACCTGACCTGGTGCGGGAGTTCGTCTTCAAGAATCGTCAGCCGGCGCGGTTCAGCGCGCAGTTCAACTTTGGCGTGCGCTATCGCTTCGTCGCTCCGGAAGGAACCGAGGAACCGGAGGTATCTCTGTCCGTCCCTGCTGCCTGGCCACCGGTTGGGTTAACGCAGGACCTCTCGTTCCTCGGCCGATTGGTCTTTTCTCGTGTGGCCTACACCCTGCGTTCGGATCAGGCTTTGCTCTATGTGGAACAGCACCGACCCGATGGCACCGGTGCCGGATTCCTCGTGTGGTTCGCGCGACAGGCGGCCGACTGGTCTATCATCGACACCGAGGTCTTATGGAGCATTCGTGCGCCGGAGGAGGCCGCGGAGCTTCGTTAACATCGGGCAGCCGCTGTAACGACGTGCACCAGGATCATAGAGGATCGTGCAGTCATGCCGACCTTGATTCGCAAAACGTTCTCCGTTCCTCCGTTAGGATGCAATTGTTCGATCCTGGGTGATCCCGTGACCAAACACACGATTATAATCGACCCGGGCGGAGCACACGAGCGCATTCTGCATGAAGTGCGGCAGCTGGGTCTGACCGTCACGCACATCGTGCATACCCACGCTCATTTTGATCACTTTCTCGCCTCAGGCGAAATCCAGAAGGCGACGGGAGCGCCTCTCTGCCTGCATCCGGACGACTTGGGACTCTGGAAGATGCTTGAGGTACAATGCCGTCTGTTCGGGGTGCCGTACATCTCGGCGCCGCTACCCGAGCATTGGTTGGCCGACGAAGAGAAGCTCCATATCGGTGGAATCGAAGCGATCGCCCTCCATACACCAGGACACACGCCCGGCTCGCTGAGTCTCTACCTGCCGGCCGAACAATTGGTGTTGGCCGGTGACACGTTGTTTCGCGGGAGTATCGGCCGGACGGATCTCTGGGGAGGCGACTTCGACGCCATTGAACAATCTATTCGCGAGCGACTCTATAATCTCGCAGACTCGACGGTCGTGGTAACCGGGCATGGGCCGGAAACCGCGATTGGGCTTGAAAAAGAGACCAATCAATTCGTGCGGGCCTGACTAGGCAAGAGGAGGGGACCATGAACACGTGCCGTCATCTCCTGTGCGTGGGGCTGCTGCTCCTTGGTGTCATGTCGTCAGACAGACCGGTCGCAGCGGAGACCGCAGCGACGACCCCGACGGACCTCGTGACCATCGCCGAAGTCAAAGTGCGGGTGACCGACCACGGACCGGTGGTGCTGTTACAGGCGGAAGGGAAGGCGATTCCGATTTTCGTCGACCTGACGGTGGCCCTGTCGATTCAAGCCGCCTTGATCGGCGACAAACTGGATCGTCCGATGTCGCACGACTTGATGTCCCAGATTCTTCGGACGTATGGAGGAAAAGTCACACAAACCGTGATTACGTTGAAGGGAGGCACCTACTACGGGGCGCTGACGGTGGCATTTCGGGACGACGTGAAGGTCTTCGACAGTCGATCGTCGGATTCGATCGCGCTCGCCGTGCACTTCAAGGCGCCGATTCTCGTAGGACGGGATCTTCTCAATTCAGCCGGTCGGGTGCTCGAAAAGTCGAAAACCGAGGACCTCTGATCCCTTACTCCTTCGCCATGCGCTCGTGCAATCGCGCGAGGCGCTTTTCCGTCGACTGTTTGATGAAGGCCATGTTTTCTGCGAGATGCTGTTCGGCGTTGATTTTGCCCTCGTCGCGCCGCTTCTGCTGAGCGAGCCCGAAGGTCGCGATTGACGGGCCGTCCTCTTTGTTCAGTTCCTTCCATACCTCCGTGCATCGAGCCTGCTTAGCCGGCGGATATTTGTCGCAGGGTGGATCGGCTCCGAGCGCAACCGTTCCGCCAAGCGCAGGCAGCAACCCCAATGCCATCACAATTTTCATGCTGAGTCGCCTGCCTGAATGCCCATTCATGTTGCGCACACAATCTAAATCTTTATCGCGTCATTGACATCCTGAAGCGTCTGGTGTGCCACCTGACCGGCTCGTTTGCTGCCGTCTTCGACGATGTCGTCCAGGCGGGCTGGATTCTTAATAAGGGCGGCGCGAGCCTCCCACATCGGGGTCATCCGTTCCACGATGCGGTCGGCGACGAGCTTTTTACAGTCGATGCACCCGATCGCTGCCGTCCGGCATTCCTTGTTGATCTGCTGTTGGACGGCAGGCGTGGAGAAGATCTTATGGAAATCGTAGACGGGACAGATGTCCGGATTGCCCGGGTCGTTGCGCCGGATCCGCGCCGGGTCTGTGACCATGGTCTTCAATTTCTGGCGAACGACCGGTTCCGTGTCGGAGAGATTGATCGTATTCCCATAGCTCTTGCTCATCTTCCTGCCATCAGTCCCGAGGACCTTAGGAAATTTAGTGAGGTGTTCCATCGGTTCAGGGAAAACCGGTTTGTAAAGGCTGTTGAACCGACGTGCGATCTCGCGGGTGAGTTCCAAATGAGGGAGTTGGTCCTTACCAACCGGGACGAAGTCCGGTCTGTACAATAGAATGTCCGCAGCCTGGAGGACGGGGTAGCCCAAGAACCCATACGTACTCAGGTCGCGTTCCTTGATCTCCTCTTGTTTTTCCTTGTAGGTCGGGTTGCGCTCCAACCAGGGCACCGGGACGATCATCGACAACAGTAAGTGCAGGATCGCGTGCTCGGGGATGCGGGATTGGACGAAGACCGTGGCCTTTGACGGATCGATCTCGGCTGCCAGCCAATCGATGAGCAGCTCACGCACGAATTCGCGGATCCGACTCGTGTCGGCGTAGTTTGTCGACAGAGCATGCCAGTCGGCCACGAAGAAATAACAGTCGAACTCGTTCTGGAGCCCCTTCCAATTCTCCAACGCCCCTAGATAGTTGCCGAGATGGAGCAACCCGCTGGGCTGCATACCGCTCAGGACCCGCTTCTTGGTCATGGCGTCGCGTCCGCTCCCAGGCCCATTGCCGCTGACAAGATGCCGCCCGACACAGCATGCGTCAAGGTGGTGGTGACGGTGTGAATGAGTCGGATTTGCGGGTCGAACATGATGAGTGCCACCAGGATGAACATGCCGTACGGCTCGAGGCGCATGAGCGCAAGGGCGGGCTTCGAGGGAAGCAGGCAAGTCAGAATGCGTCCTCCGTCGAGTGGGGGAATGGGAATCAGATTGAAGAGCATCAGGAGCACGTTGATTAAGAGCGAATAGACCGCCATTACTGCGAGAGGAAGCGTGATCATCGTCTGGAACGACCGCGGCGCTGGAGTTTCATCATTGGAAGACCAATACTGCGCAACGGAAGCGTCGAGGGACAGCAGACTGGTAAAGAGTAGTGCGCTTCCGATCGCGAGGATCAGATTCATCCCGGGCCCCGCCGCGGCCACGAGCGCCATGTCCCGTCTTGGCTGATGCATGAGGCGAGGATCGACCGGAACCGGTTTCGCCCATCCGAGAAAGAATCCACCCGGCATCAGGAGACAGAGCAACGGCAGAATGACCGTGCCGAATGGATCGATGTGGGCCAGCGGATTCATCGTGAGGCGGCCTTGCAGTTTGGCCGTCGGGTCCCCGCATCGATAGGCAACCCAGCCGTGCGCGTACTCATGGAGGACCATGGCGAACAGAAGCGGCAAGCCCATGTAGGACATTTTGTGAAGGATTTCAGCTAGTGCATCCATTGGTGTGGCGTCTCAATCGAGTTGTGTGAATCGACCGCGCTTCACTTGGATCAGGAACAGGGATCGGTTCAGCGTCCCGTCCGAGCCGAACGAAGTGGGACCGACCATCGTCGGGAGATCTCGTTGGGTCATGAGATAGTCGCGCACTGCTTCACCGGAAGAGGCGCCCTTCCTGATGGCTTCAAGAACGAGTCGTGCAGCGTCATAGCCCTGCATGGCAAACAATGTCGGGGTTGCCTGGAACCGCTTCTTGTACCGATCGACGAAGTCTTGCACGTTTGGATTGGGGCTGTCCACGAAGAATCCATCCACAAAGATCGCGCCGTCGATCGACTGGTCGGCGGTTCGGGCAAAGTCCGGTGAATTCCATCCGTTGGTGCCGAGGAATGGCACCTTCATGTCGTGAAAATTCAGCTGGGCGGCGATGAGACCGGCTTCCTGGGCACGGCCCGGGACGAAGATCGCGTCAAACCCAGGGGTATAGAGCACTTTCTTGTCGAGCTTCGTCTGTTTCCCGGTCATCTTCGTCGGATCCACGGGCACGGAGAGACCGTACTTCTTCAAATCCTCCGCCTTCATCCGTTTGAGTTGCGCGTTGAAGTCAGTCTCGCCTTCCTTATACGACTCCATCGCAATGATTTCGCCGTCGTGTTGTTGGATCTCCTGGGCAAAGAGCCGTGCGAGTTCGCGGCCGTAGGTCGTCTCCGGATAGAGAATGCAAAAACGGCGGTATCCCTGCTCGACAATGGCGTAGGATGCAATGCGTTTCGCCTGCATCCCATAGGTGAGGGCGGTGCTGAACACATAGCCACCCAATCGGCGGACGTTCGGGATCGTCGCGGTCGGCGTGATCAGAGGAGTCTTGGTCCGTTCGGCCAATTCGGCCATGACCGGCAGGCTCTTCGACAAGAGCGGGCCGATGACGGCAACCGGATGATCATCTGTCAACAGCCGGGACAGGTCATCGAGGAACGTGGGCCGCTCGGATTCATAGTCTTTCACGATCAGCCCGACCGAGGTACCCGTGACGTGGTCCTTATTGAGTTCAACGGCCAGCTGGATCCCGGCCAACACATCGTTGGAAAAGGGCGCGACTTTTCCGGACAGCGGCAGCACGGCGGCCAGCACATACTGATAAGTTTTGAGTCTGACTTGCAGCGTGCTCAAGAGATCGGACGCTTTCGTCGCGTAGGGGTGGGTCGGGAAGCGATTCAGAAACTGCTGAATCTGACGGGTCGCCTGGTGATCTTCACCCCGCGCGACGTAGAACTCGATCAGACGAATCGAAGCAAGGTCGCCGGGAAACGTTCGCGAATAGAGTTCTTGGATCCGGTCCAGTGTTTTCCTGTCCAGTTGGCCGTTGATCAGTTCACTGATACGAGTATGAATTTCCTCAGCTTGATCGTCCGGGGCGAGCGCCATTTCATCCAGCCACGCTTGAATCGCTCGCACCGGCTCCTTTTTTTTCAAATACAGCTCGCCGCTCAGGTGCATGGCCTCCAGTTTGGCCGTATCGTCTTTCGAGAGTGTGCGGAGGTTGACAAGGATCGGCAAGGCAAGGTCGACGTTCCCCATCGCGGCATGGACACGGGCCAACATTAACTTGCCCCGGTCGGAGAGCTCTGAATCGGGAAACTCGACTTGCAATTGCTGGAGGTACTTCAAGGCTTCCGGGAATTCTTTTGTTTCGTAGAGGGCGGCTCCGAGCAAGAGATAGGCGTCGTCCAACAGTTCGGGCTTGGGCGACGTGGTCAGAAAGCGGCGCAGGATGGTGGTCGCTTCCTCCGCTTGGCCGGCGTCGAGAAGACGTTTGGCTTGGGTCAGCGCGGGATGCGATTCCGGTGTACCTTTCGCTGTTTCGGCATATACCGGTCGACTCTCCCACCATTCGGCCGATGGGCTGATGCCTGCTGAGATGAGGCCGACGATGCCGAGAAGACTCAACAGCGCGCGACTCCTGCGAGTCGGCAAACCAAACAACGCGACGATGCGATTGATCATGGATTCCTGTGGAAGGTTCTGGAATTTGTGTTCACGTGACTACTATCGGAAACCCTGTGGGGTGTCAAGGCAATCTCCGCGCAGTTCGTTGTCTTCATCGGAGCGATTCGCTATCATCGAATCATGCTGTTGCATCCGATGGTTGAACTATACTTGACTCACCTCCGCATCGAAGGAGGGCTGTCGGTCAACACGCTGGAGGCCTATCGACGGGACCTGCTCAAATTTCAAGCCTACGCGCATCGGGCTGGTGTGTCGTTGCCCGCACAGATGACCTCCAACACGGTCATGGAGTTTCTTCGCTCTTTGAGAGACGCTCGGATGTCGCACACCTCTTCAGCCCGCTGCTTGTCCGCTATCCGCGGCTGGCTCCGGTTTCTCAGGCAGGAGCATGTGATCGATGTAGATCCTGCCGTCGGATTGACGTCGAGTCGTCGTGGCCTCAAACTGCCGAAAACCTTGTCTCAGCATGAAGTGACAGCGTTGCTGGATCTACCGACCCAGAACACGCGTGAGGACTCTCGCGACCGGGCGATGGTGGAACTGCTCTATGCGACCGGATTGCGGGTGTCGGAACTTGTTTCGGTGGAAGTTGGAAAGATCAATCTCGATGTCGGCTATCTTTTCGTCACCGGCAAGGGGTCGAAGGAGCGAGTCGTACCGATGAACGATCACGCGCGAGAGGCAGTGCGCCACTACCTCCACGAGGTGCGTCCACGACTGTTGAAGCAACGGACCTCGAGGTTTCTGTTCGTGACGACCCGTGGAACTCCCATGACGAGGCAGGCCTTTTGGAAATTGTTGCGTCGACGCGTGCGACGCGCCGGCATCACGAAGACCATTTCACCGCATATGTTGCGACATTCGTTCGCGACGCATTTGCTCGAGGGAGGGGCCGATCTCCGATCTGTCCAAGCCATGCTCGGACACGCGACCATCGCCACCACCCAAATCTATACGCACGTCGAGCGGGAACGACTCAAGCACGTGCACGATCGATTTTTCCCGCGCAAACATCGTCGAGCGGGAATGGGCAAGAGGTCTGCTATCAGAGGTCCACAGTAAAGTGGCCACACTCTCGATATTCTGCAAGAAGGGTGCGAGATTGGATTGACAAGGGTCGGTGGACTTGGTAGCATCCGCCAAGGTTGCTAGGAAAATCGGGCGGATAGCTCAGTTGGAAGAGCGCTGCCCTTACAAGGCAGAGGTCACAGGTTCGATCCCTGTTCCGCCTACCAGCCGGATGGTGTTGGTGATTCGGAACAGGCCAGCATTGTAAAGACGGATGAAAATTTCAGACGAGACCACCCGCTAGTTATAGTCTTGTCGCTCCGAATTTCCGCTATAGGTAGAGTCACGAGGGGCCGTCGTTCAGCCTGGTTTAGGACGCCAGATTGTCAATCTGGAGGTCGCGGGTTCAAATCCCGTCGGCCCCGCCATTTTTTCTGTCCCCGTGTTCACGTTGCAGGCGTTGAACGCGCGACCGGGGGTTTCGAAGGGGGTATGTCCCCTTCGTGGGGAGCATACGAGGGGGCTGGCCCCCTCCGTGGAAGCTGGCGAGGCAGGCTTCGGGGCCGAGCCAGCGACGGAGCGCGGTTCAATTCCCGTCGGCCCCGCCATTTTTTTCTCAATGAACGTGTTGGGGCCATGAGCCCGCAACATGTCGTACTGAAGGGGTTGTGCCCCCTTTCGTGAGGAACGTACAAGAGGACCGGCCACCAGCTGCAGCGGTTAGGGAGGCAGGCTTCAGGGCCGAGCTAACAGTTGGAGGGTGGAACAGCTTCTGTCGGCCTCTCCCTGTTCCTCAATGTTTGCTAAACTCCCTATGCAACACTACACATTATCCGCTGATGCGGGAAAGGTCGTAGCCGCATGTTTCAAACGAGTACCGTAGAGCTGGTGGGGTCACTCGGTCTGGTGTCGAAGAGCGTGCTCGTCTTGTTGTTCCTGTTCTCGGTGATCTCCTGGGCCATCATACTGTTCAAGTGGCGTGTGTTTCGCGCGGCCGACCGCGGGGATCAGCGCTTCATGGCGCTCTTGGCCAAAACCAAAGATCTCGGCGACCTCTATCGTCAGATCAGAAAGATGGAGGAAAGCCCCTGTGGAAGTCTGTTCGAAGGAACGGTCGAACGCATGGGAGTCGCAAGCGTCGACGGAAAAGACGGGACCGGTTCCGCACCGATTGATCGGCATCTGATCGAACGGACGGCGGCACATCTTTCTCATAGCCAACTCTCGCGGTTGGAAGCCTATCTTCCTTTTCTCGCCACCACCGGAAACATCGCGCCGTTTGTCGGCCTGCTGGGGACGGTGCTGGGGATCATCGATGCCTTCCGTGAGATCGGTGCGCAAGGGACGGCGAGTATCGCTGCGGTCGCTCCCGGGGTCTCAGAGGCGTTGATCGCCACCGCAGCCGGCTTGTTCACCGCAATTCCGGCCGTCATCGCGTACAACTACTTCCTCACCAGGATTCGACGAACTGCCGCACGAATGGATACGGTCACCATCGAACTACTGGCCTGGCTCCCGGCTTCCACCAGCACGAAGGCGAAACCAACTCCGGTGGTGATGCAAGCATGACGGCGTTCGAATCCAGACAACGACGATTCTTGGCGGAGATCAACGTCATTCCGCTGGTCGACGTCGTACTCGTGCTCCTGGTGATTTTTATGGTCACCGCGCCGATGCTGTACCGCGGTATGGACATCAATTTGCCGAAATCTGCGACCAACACGATCAAGCCAGAAATGCGCACCGTCCTCACGATCGAGAAGGATCAACGGCTGTACTTGGACAAGGACCCGGTGGGTGTGGCGCAGCTGGAGCAGAAACTGAAACTGCTGAAGCTGCAGCATCGGGATGTCTCGCTGTACTTGCGCGCTGATCGTGAGGTGCCCTACGGCATCGTCGTACAAGTGATGGACGGAGTAAAAAAGGCCGGCATCGAAAAGATCGGCATGGTGACTGAACAGGTTGGTGCCGAACGTGTCAGCGCTCCCCAGTTGATCCATACACCGTCTCGAAAGAGTTAGCGAGTCGAATCGGAGAGAGAGAACACGAGTCTTATGGCCTCTCAGGCATACGTCCAATCGGCGCTGTGGTTCGATCACGAAGATCAGGTGCAGTTCTTCCGCCGGCTGAAACGGGCACTCCTCCTCTCGTTTGTCGCGCATCTCATCATCCTGCTGGTCGTTACGGTTCTTCGGCTGCCGCAGCGCGGCGAGCGACCGCTTGCTGCAGTCGAAGTGTCGCTCGTCAGCATGTCGACTCCCGCCCCGGTGAAACAGCCTGAACCGGTGCAACCCGTGGCCCAGCCCAAACAACCGGCATCGAAGTCTGCTCCCGCCCCCGTCGTCAAAGATACGAGTCCGGCCCGCGTGCCGGTACCTCCGGCGGGGCATGTGGCGCGTGACGTGCTCCGGGACCTCCAATTGCCGCCGGATGCGCCCAAGTTCGGCGATCTGGCTCCTGCGAAATCGGTGGCGGTGCCTCAGCAGGAAGCTAAGGTGAAAGTGCCGGACCTTCCTCGTGTTCCTGATCCAATCCAGGAGCCGACCGCCACGGTTTCTCAACCATCGAAGCTGAGCGATGATGTGGATCGGGAACTTGAGGAGGAGCTGAAGAAGGTAAAACAATTCACTCCGGCGGCTAAACTTGAGATTCCGAAAGAAGTCAAAGCGCCCGATCAGTCAATGAAGCCGGTTGCGCAGCAGGAAGCCAAAGTCCCGACGGTCCAGACTCCGGAGACCACACTCAAAATTTCTGGCTCGTCCGGCTCAAATCCATACTGGGCACGGGTTCAGGCTGTGATCAGCAGCAATTGGGAGCCGCCTCCGATCGATGTCTCAGGACAAACCTATACTGTGACCATCAAGTTTCGCCTGCAACGCGATGGCACGATCAAAGACGTGACGATTCAGAAGACTTCCGGTAATAATTATTACGACATGGCGGGCCAGCGGGCAGTCCTTCGGCCGCGTCAGTTACCACCGTTTCCGCCCGATATGACCGAGGGATATAAGGATGTGGAAATGGTATTCAGAGTAGGAGAGCCGGCGGGATGACGCACAGGACATTCCTAGGGGTCACGCTCGGTGGGTTGCTCTTGCTCGCGGGAGCTGTGGGCATTCTCGAATCCGGAGCTGCGGATGTGTTCCTTGAAGCCACGCGTCCAGACTTCCAAAAGATTTCATTGGGTGTGGTGGGAATTCAAAACGCTGGTGGACCGGATTGGCTGGGGGGGCGAATTGAAGAGGTGCTCAAGAAGGATGTGAAGCGGTCCTTGGTGTTCGATCTCGTCGACTTGCCCAGTCTTGGGATTAAAGTTCGGGAGGTCAGCAACGGAGCCACAGCCATCTTTAAACAGGCGGCCGATAATGGCGTGTCTCTGCTCGTATGGGGGAAGGCGAGTCTCAAGGAAACCGGCAAGGAAGCCGACGCGACGATGGAAGGGTTTGTCTACGATAGCAGCAGCGACGAGGTCGTCGGCGGGAAACGCTATGCAGGTTCGTCTTCGGTCATCCGCTTGATGGCGCATCGCTTCGCGGACGAATTAGTTTTTCGGTACACAGGCGAGCCAGGAATCGCCCGCACGAAGATTGCGTATGTCGGGGAACAGGGGGCCGCCCGTGAGCTGTACGTCATGGATTACGACGGTTACGATCCACGTCAGCTGACTGCCGACGGCTTTCTGAATTTGATGCCTCGGTGGTCGCCGGATCGCCGGTTCATCGTGTTTACCGCCTATCGAAATCGCAACTCCCAGGACATCGACATGATCGAACTGGCAACGGGAAAACGGTGGACTCTCATCTCCTATGGCGGCTTGAATATTACGCCGGCTCTATCGCCGGACGGTAACTTCCTCGCATTCGCGTCGAGCTACGAGGGGAACTCCGAGCTGTATCGGTTGGACACGAGAACTAAGGCGGTTCAGCGACTGACCGTCAATCCCTCAGGGGATCTGTCTCCTTCCTGGTCGCCAACGGGCAGAGAACTTGCTTTTACTTCCGATCGTGGAGGGGGGCCGCAAATTTTCCTGATGAGTTCGGATGGTACCAACGTTCGGCGCCTGACCTTTGAAGGTGACTATAATGCCGCACCGGCTTGGTCCCCGCGAGGAAACTGGATTGCCTATGTTTGTCGGACGCCGAGAAAAGAGTATAAATTGTGCGTGATGAGCCCGGACGGACAGAAGCGTATGCAACTGACGACAGGGCCGGGGGTGGACGATTCCCCGTCCTGGTCGCCGGACGGGCGACATCTTGTGTTCAGTTCGACGGCGGAGGGGAAAAGTCATATTTATATGATCAATGCGGATGGCAAAGACCTGGAGCGGCTCACGTTCGAGGGGACGCATAACAGCGCGCCGGCGTGGTCTCCAGCCTCGTAAGGGCGGTCCAGGCATCTCAATCATGACCAACCACGAACGCATCACTCAGGATGAGAGGAGATCAACCCATGGGGAAATTCATCTGTACGGCAGCGATGGTCTTGGTCGGGAGCGTGGCGGTGTTGACCGCCGGCGGCTGCGGCAAGAAGTCTCTGCAAGCAGGCGGTGAGGCACAATCGGCGCAGCAGGGCGCGATGATGAAAGGTGGAACTGGGGGCGCAAGTTCGGATGGTGCTCAATCGGGTGTCGGGTCGAATTTCCCCGATACGAGCATGCAGTCTGGAAGTTCGAGTGGTCTGATGGGGCTCGACAAAAACCCGTCCGAGGAGCGGCTAGGTGCGGGTGGCGGCGGGATGCTCATGGCGAAAGCCGACTCATCCGGCAGCGCCGGACGACAATTGGAAGATGTCCGTGCAGAGCAAGCCGCTTCAGCGGCTGCCGGGTTGCGCGACGTGTATTTCGGGTACGACAGCTGGACCATCAGCGAAGAGGGCCGGCAAGCCTTAGTACGGGATGCTGACTGGCTCAAGACGAACCTAGCTGCAGCCATCAAAATCGAAGGGCATTGCGACGAGCGCGGGACGTCCGCATACAATCTCGTGCTCGGTGAAAAGCGGGCGAAGTCCGTTCGAAACTACCTTGTCGAACTCGGGATCAGTGCCAGCCGGCTCTCGGTTGTGTCCTATGGCAAAGAGCGACCCTTCTGCGAAGAACGCGCGGAATCCTGCTACCAGCAGAATCGCCGGGGCCATCTTGTCGTCAAGACGGCCAAGTAAGCGCCACGAGCCCTCGGACTGTAGGGGCATCTTGCGTGCAAGGAGAACACGGGAGGCGTACCATGAAGCCAGCGATGACAACTGATTCGCGGGTTCGATCGATCTGGATATCAGGCTGGTCCGTGCTTATCCTTGTGATGGTCGGCTGCATGGCTCAGCAGGCCGATCTGAAAAAAACCGAACAGAATCTTCAAACCCGCATCAAGCAATCGAGCGACGAACTCGCCCAGCGAGGCGCCCAGCAGAGACAGGAGCTGGCCGTCTTGCGCGAGCAGGAGTTGCCCCAGCTTCGTGGCGAGCTTGAGCGAGCTCAGCAACAAGCTCGTGAGCTCCAGGCGAAGCAAGACGACTTGAAACAGCGATCGATGCAGATCGAGCAACAGACCAAGAAGCTCGAACAGTTGGCGGCCAAGCTGGAGAACGATACGACCACCCGCTATGCGTGGATACAGAAGAGTCTCGAAACCCAGGACCTCAAGAACAAAGAAGACCGTGATCTGCTCCGGACAGAAGTCAATGCGCGGCTTGACGATGTGAACAAACAAATGGAGCTGCTGCGAAAAGACATTATCGAAGCGGTGCAAAAGACAAATAGTGCGCTGGTGAAAAACCTCGATGCCCGTCTCGAAGAGCAACGCAAGGCAACCGCTGAAAACCAGAATCGAGCGGAACAACTGGCGGCGAAGTTCACGCAGTTCAATCAATCATTGACCACATTTCGAGAGTCGCTGTCGGGGCTCAGCGAACGAGTTGCCCAAGACGAGCAGACGACGAAAACGTTTATGGCCAAAATTGATGCGGACGCGAAAGCGTCGACCGCCTACGTCAATGACATGAACAAAACAGTGTCCGGGCATTTGGGCGATGTCAATAAGAGCGTGACGAGCGTGGCCGCCGCCACGCAGAAATTGGCTGCACGCATCGATGAGCAAGATCACCGTCTCGAAATCTTGGCGAAGTCGGTGGATCAGGTTGCCCAGGATGTTCATGCCCGTGCGGGAGGCAAAGGTGGGGCGCGTCAGTCTCCGTCCAAGCCAGCACACCGTTCGGCAAGTCCTCCACAGGCAGAGCCGCAGAAATCCGAACCTCAAGGCGAGCCGGAACAGGCGGAGGCGCAGCCTCAGGCAGTTTCAGAGCCAGTGCGATTGGCTCAAGTCATCGCGGCCCCGGATGAGACCGGTGATGAGGCGAAATCTCAAGCCAGCGTGGAATCGGTGCGCCCTGATAAGGCCGAGTATGAACGGCTGTTGGGGATGTTCAAGGACGGCTATCTTGTCGGGGCACAGCAGGGGTTTGCTGCATTCCTGGCCGACTATCCGAATTCCGACCTGGCTCCCAACGCGCGCTACTGGCTCGGAGAAGCACAATACGGTCAGAAGGATTATAGGGAAGCCATTAGTTCATACGACCGGGTGGAACTGGATTATCCGAAGAGCGAGAAAGTTCCGGCAGCTTTGCTCAAGAAGGGGTATGCCTATCTAGCGCTGAAAGATAAGAAGCGGGCTTCGTCAGCGTTCAAACAAGTTGTGACTCTCTATCCGAAGAGTCCAGAAGCTGGAAAAGCCTCCGATAAACTCACTCAGATGATAAAAGAGTCTCGATAACTGTGAGGCAGAACGATATGGGTGCTCAACGGGCTGTTGGCGTTCTCGTCGTAATCGGTTTTCTCGCGACCGGATGTGCCAGGCACGCGGACTTTGTCGACCTGCGTGATCATCTGGCCACCGTGTCAAAAACTCAGGATCAGGATCATCAGCGTCTCGATGCGATGCAGCGACGCTTAGAATCCGTTGAGCGGGTGAAAGATGTGGAACCGGTCAAGCCACGACTCGATGAAGTAAGCGCACGCCTTCAGAAACTGGAAAACCGGTTGGCGAAGCTGGAAGAGGGGCAGGGACAGACGATGGCCAGGGTCGAGCCGGCTCCTGTCGAGCAAGGTCGTCCAGTGAAACCGCAAAAGCCGGGGACTGCGAGCGATGCGCAAACCATCGTGCCCGGGGTTCCGGCGATCACCCCCACCTCTGCCTTCAACCTGGCGTACAACGATTATTTGAACGGCAAGTACGACCTGGCCGTGGCTGGTTTTCAGCGCTTTGTGAAGGATTTTCCCGGGACCTCGCTGACGCCGAATGCCTACTATTGGTTGGGGGAATCCTATTACCAGCAGAAGGACTATGTCAGGGCGATGCAAACGTTCGAATACGTTGCGACTGAATATCCGGGGAACGAGAAAGTACCAGCTGCAATTTACAAGCTAGGGTTAGCCGCCGCTGAGACAGGAGACGTTCCCAAGTCCAAGAAGAATCTCAAGCGCGTGATCGAAGAGTTCCCGACATCGGACGAGGCCAAGTTAGCGAAGAACAGATTGGCTGAAATCCGATGACTGCCAGCAAGACGCGACGGACCCAGACACAAATCCCGTCGCGTGCCCTCCGAGGAGTCTAGTTTCATGTCCGCTACCGGTTGCGCGACCAAGATCCACGTCCTGCCGGGAGACGTCATCAGCCGCATTGCCGCGGGAGAGGTCATCGAACGCCCGGCCGCTGTCGTCAAGGAGTTGATCGACAACAGCGTGGATGCCGGAAGCGGCCACATTACCGTCGACATCAAGGAGAGCGGACTCGGACTGATCCGCGTTACCGACGACGGCGAGGGGATGAGCCGCCTCGATCTCCCGCTGGCATTTGAACGTCATGCGACGAGCAAATTACGGTCGGATCACGACCTTGTCTCCATCACCACCATGGGGTTTCGGGGTGAAGCGTTACCGAGCATCGCCTCCGTTTCGAACGTGATCGTGACGACCTCGACGAGGCAGGATACGGTCGGTGCGCAGCTCGCTCTTCGAGGCGGAATCGCTCAGTCGGTTGTGGATGCACCGGCGGTGCCTGGCACACGGATCGAGGTGACAGAGCTGTTTCATCATCAGCCCGCGCGGAAAAAATTCCTTAAGTCGCCCGTGACGGAGTTTTCTCACATCAGTCATGTTATCCAGCAAGCGGCCATAGCGTGGCCGTCCGTTCACTTCCGACTGATCCATAACGGACAGGACGTGCTCAACTATCCAGCTGCGATGTCGGATCGCGACCGTATCCTACAAGTGTATGGCTCGGCTTTTGTCGATCATACCGTCGAGATACGAGGTCGGATTTCCGGGCTGGCGGTAAGCGGCTATGTGATCGACCCGGTGTATGCCCGAACGTCGAGGCAGCCACAGGACCTGTTCGTGAACCGCCGGCCGGTTCGGAACGCGACCGTCTTTCACGCCGTCACGGATGGGTACGGATCATTTCTTCCAAAGGGCCGCTATCCGACCTTTGTTCTCTTTGTGGACGCCGCTCCCGATCGGATCGATGTGAACGTCCATCCGACGAAGAAGGAAATTCGTTTCGCCGAGACCGAAGCGGTCCACCGGCTGATCCGGCACGCGATTCGCCACGCGCTCAGCGGCGAGGAACAAAAGACGGTTCTCGGCATGAGTCAACCGGCAGGTTCACGCGTGTCCGCCGATCTCGACGATTCCGCTGCGATTTCGAAGAGGCTGTCGGCAGCCGTTGGAACGGAGACGGGTCGTGGCGTCCTCGAATCACGTTCGGGCCTTTCATCCGAAGTCGGTTCCATAGAAGGATCTCAGCTGGTGATGGCAGAGAGCAACGCTGTTCCGTACGAGCGCGTCGCGGAGGCTGAAATCGTTCCCCTCGGACAACTCCGTCGCACCTATTTGGTGGCTCAAGTTGGGCATGAGCTGCATGTTATCGATCAGCATACGGCGCATGAACGGGTCCTGTTCGAGCGACTCTGGCGGAATTGGCAGGGGCGGGAGATTCCCTCGCAGCCGCTGCTGATTCCAGAACCGATTGAACTCTCAGCGCAACACGGGACGCTTTTGCGCAAATATCTGGGCGAACTCGAACGAGTCGGTTTGATGATTGAGCCGTTCGGTACCTCTGCGGTCGCGATTTGTGGGGTGCCGACCGGGATCGGCAAAGTCGACGCCGTCGCGTTGGTCCAAGATCTTCTCGATGATCTGAGGGAATGGGATACCGTCTCGTCCCTGGACCTGCGGGTCCGTCCGGTGTTGGCGTCGCTGGCCTGTCATGGTGCCGTGCGGGCCGGCCGTGCCATGGCACTGCCGGAGATTCGAGACTTGATTCGGGATTGGATGGACGAAGGTCTGATCATGACCTGTCCGCACGGACGACGGACCGCGTTTCGTCTGTCAACGGATGAACTCGATAAAATGTTCGGCCGTACCGGATGGTCATGACGACAACGTCTGTCTGTGGCATGCGGCGGTTGTCTGAGGCACAAGTCCGGTTGCGGCCCGTAGTCGTCATCGTCGGGCCGACGGCGGTCGGCAAGAGCCGCATCGCCCTCGAAATCGCGAAGGCGTTCGAGACCGACATTCTGACCGCGGACTCCCGGCAAGTCTACCGTGGGATGGATATCGGGACCGACAAGCCGCCGGCGGATCAGCTGAAGGAAGTCACTCATCGGTTGATCGATCTGGTCGAACCGGACCAACCATTCAACACGGGCCTTTACCGACGGTACGCGGTCCAGGCGATCGAAGATCTATACCATGGCCGCCGTCTCCCGCTGGTCGTCGGTGGTTCGGGCCTCTATATACGGACATTGCTCAAAGGCTTGTGTGAGGCTCCACCGGCCGATCCGATCCTGCGGGCCTCGCTTCGGCGCGATGCGCAGAAGCATGGACGGGACTATCTCTATGCCCAACTTGTCGCGTGTGATCCGGTGACTGCGGCACGCTTACATCCGCACGACCAATCCAAGGTGCTGCGCGCCTTGGAAGTGCATCGGTTGTCCGGCCGGCCGATGGTGGAGTTCCAACAAAAGCATGGATTTACCGAGGGACCTTTTACGTCCTTGGTGATCGGACTCAACCGCGGGCGCGAAGCGCTGTATCGACGGATCGAACAGCGGATCGATTGGCAGTTCGCGAACGGATTAGTCGACGAAACGAAACGGTTGCTGGCTCGTGGCTACAGTCGAGACCTCTCCGCCCTGAAGGGACTCGGTTATCGCCATGTGTCCAGCTATCTTGTCGGGGAGTACGACGCCGAGGAGATGGTCGCCCGCTTTAAGCGAGATACCCGTCGTTTTGCCAAGCGGCAGATGACCTGGTTTCGCAAAGAATCAGGTATCCATTGGATGATGATTGAAGAGTCGGAGCCGGTTGCGCTCACGACGGACCGTATTCTCCAACAGATCGACGCGTTCCTCGCGAGCCTCGGGTAGCGGGCATTGTATCCGGTGATTTGGGCCGACATTGGGCAACGTACAGGAGGAATAGGGTGGGAACGGCTCGGCGGAATGTGAAGACTCGTGCGGATATCGGCATCATTGGCGGAAGCGGGTTGTATGAGATCGAAGGACTTCGAAACGTCAGACGCGTAACGGTTCGCACACCGTTCGGACCTCCGTCCGACGCGATCGTGCTGGGTGAATTGGACGGAGTTCGTATCGCCTTTCTTTCGCGCCACGGTGTTGGGCATCGAATCAGTCCGGCGGAAATCAATTACCGGGCGAATATCTACGCCTTGAAATCCCTCGGAATCCAGCGAATCATTTCTGTCAGCGCCGTCGGCAGCATGAAGGAATCGATCAAGCCGGGCGATGTCGTTCTTCCGGACCAGTTTATCGATCTCACGAAACGGCGGGTCTCCACCTTCTTCGAGGGGGGCGTTGTCGCCCATGTGGGATTTGCGGAGCCGGTGTGTCGGAGCTTGAGTGCTTCGCTCTTCGAGGAAGCACAGGCGGTCGGTGCGTCGGTTCACCGTGGCGGAGTCTATGTCTGCATTGAAGGCCCGCAGTTTTCGACTAAGGCGGAGTCGCGTCTGTATCGTCAATGGGGTGTCAGCGTGATCGGTATGACGAATATGCCGGAGGCGAAACTCGCTCGCGAAGCAGAGCTCTGTTACGCCACGGTTGCGCTGGTGACTGACTATGATTGCTGGCATGAGACGGAAGAGCCGGTCACCGTCGAGGGCATTCTGGCTACGTTGCGTAAAAACGTGACTTTGGCGAAGCAACTCCTTCGGGTCAGCATGAAGCCAGCTGCCACGGTCGAGGCCTGTGACTGCCAGCGAGCATTACAGAATGCCGTGGTCACAGCCCCCGATCGGATACCGGCGGGGATCCATCGTAAACTGGGGCTGTTGCTCGATCGAGCGATGCCTTTACCAACAAGGGGTCGATGAGCGATGGGAAAATTGCTGGTGGTCGGTTCCGTAGCTTTGGATACCGTCAAGACTCCGTTCGGAGAAGTGGCCGAGGTGCTGGGCGGCTCGGCGACTTTTTTCTCCACGGCGGCGAGTTTCTTTACGACCGTCGATCTGATCGCGGTGGTGGGGGATGATTTTCCTCCGCAGCACGTCGCGTTTCTGAAAAGCCGGGGTATTGATCTGACCGGCCTCGAGCGACGACCCGGCGCGACGTTTCGATGGCAGGGCGAGTATACGCACCAGTTGAACGAAGCCCACACACTCGACACGAAACTCAATGTCTTTGAAACGTTCCGTCCGAAGATCCCCGACGCCTATCGGTCACCGGAGGTGTTGTTCTTGGGGAACATCGATCCGGAACTTCAACTGGATGTGTTGGAGAAGCTGCCTCGCCCTCCGTTGGTGGCCTGCGACACGATGAATTTCTGGATCAACGGGAAGCGAGAGGCCTTGTGGCGCGTGTTGGAGAAAGTCGACATTCTCATCGTCAATGATGGGGAGGCCCGAGCCCTGGGAGGGAGCCCTAATCTGGTCAAGGTGGCGCAGACGGTGCTGGCGCGGGGACCGAAACATCTCATCATCAAGCGAGGTGAGTACGGAGTCTTGATGTTTAATGAGAAGCAGGTCTTCGGCGCCCCGGCCTTCCCTCTCGAAGATGTTCGGGATCCGACCGGTGCCGGCGATACCTTTGCCGGTGGGTTTCTCGGGTATCTGGCGGCGACAGGGAATCGGACGAACGAGGCGATCAAACAAGCCATCATCTTCGGCAGCGTCATGGCGTCATTTACCGTAGAATCCTTTAGTCTTGACCGTTTGCGAATCCTGGATTACAAAGAGATTCACGAGCGCTTTCGAGCGTTCAAACGGTTGACCCATTTCGAGGACATTGCGTGACGCATTCTTCTCTTGTCGGAACGATGATTCGGTCGTGGCTCTATGGGCTTGTCGTGACGGTTCCACTCGCCTGGATGGTGCAAGGCTGCGCGACGCCAGAAGAGACGGTCAAGAAATCTCAAGGCTATTACCAAGAGGGCATCGCGTCGTTGGATTCGGACAAACAGAAATCCTATGTGTCGTTCCAGAAAGCGCTCCAAGTCAATCCGCAGAATAAAGAAGCCCACTATGGACTCGGCTATCTGCTTGCCGACCAGAGAAAGTGGGCGCAAGCGGAGGAACACTTCCGTGCGGCACTGAGCATCGATCCGGAGTATTCCGAGGCACATACATTTCTCGGAAAGGTGCTCGAAGGTCAGGACCGCTGGCCTGAGGCCATCCGGGAATATCGCCAGGCGTTGACGAATCCACTCTATGCGACGCCGGATCTGGCGCGTTATCACCTCGGGCGTGCCCTGGCCCATGAGGGAGACTATCAAGGCGCCATGGAGGCTCTCGAAGACGCCATCACGGTCAATCCTCCCCATGTGCGTCCGGAGCTCACCCATTTGGAACTGGGGCGTGTATATTACAAACTGGGGTTTGAACGGCGAGCGAAAGAGATGCTCACCAAAGTGACGACGCTGGACAAGAATGGTGAATATGGGGCGGCGGCGAAAGAATTGCTGGCGAAATTGAAGTAAGAGACCATTCGACATGGAATCAATCGGGGAATTTTTCAAACAGGTCCGTGAAACGAAAGGGTTGACGGTCGACGAAGTCGCCTCAAAAACCCGTATCCGCACGGATTTCGTGAAGGCGCTTGAAGAAGGCAACTTTGCCAAGCTGCCCGATCAGGTGTTCGCCAGGGGATTTGTGCGGTCGTATGCGCGATCGTTGGGACTCGATGAAGAAGATGCGATCCATCGGTTTACGCAGTCCGCGGGGGCCTTCTACGAGAAGCAAGATGAGCGAGAACGCCTGAGGGTTCGGCAAGCCGAGGAAGAGCGAAAAAGGCAAGCCAATCGCAAAGCTGTTGCCGTGGCGATCGGCATTGCCATTCTCACCTTGGTGTTTCTGCTGAGCCGTGAACAGTCTTCCGTCCTCGTTCGTCGGTCTGCGTCGGATCTGCCGACATCGGCTAAACGGACGGCGCCGGTACCCCCGGAACCCAGCGCCCATCAGGAGCCGCCGACGTCTCCGTCCGGAGCGAAGGCAAATGTTCCGAGTCCGACCTCGACCAAGCCGGTAACTGAGACTGCAGAAAATCAGGGAGCGTCGGAGTCGGCGGTGGCCGCAGTCACGCCGGAGGCTGCGCTGCCTGTTCCTCCGTCGCTCGGGAGCGATGGTCCCCTTGGAGGGATTTCACTCGAAGGCTCTGCAACAACCGAAGGGCAACTGGTGCTCGATCTTGAAGCGACGGAATTGAGCTGGGTCGTCGTCCAGATCGACGGAGGAAGCCCGCAGGAAGCCTTGCTCCGTCCGGGTGAAAAAGCGAAATGGAAAGGCCAGGATCAGTTTATACTGACCCTCGGCAATGCCGGCGGAGTGAAGGCGGAACTCAACGGCAAGCCGCAAAAGCCGTTTGGACCGAGTGGAAAGGTCGCTCGGGATATCGTACTGAAACGCTGACGGCCTCTCTCAACTCATTCCCTTCACCTTCACCTCCCTTGTCTCGCTCGTCGACCCTACCTCCCGCCGAACACATTCTTTTCTTCAATGCGCGTTGACCGAGTGGGGCGTCCAAGCGTGCATGGGGCACAAAGGTGTCTCCAGGCTCACGAGCCTGTGGAGTGTCCTTTAATATTTCGTGCTAACTCGCCGGAATATCTGTTTCCGACATTAATCTCGTGTGGCATGAGCTTTGATTCGTCATCGATCAAAGTGGACGAAGCGCGCAATGAGGTGGCCGTTGCCATGAACTCAGAGGCGCGGCCGTCGTCGAAGTTGACCGGCAAGGAGACCTAAAACCCGAGAAGGAGAATCGGGCACGGTTTGCTTGACAACGACAAAAGCCCGTTGCTATAGTCCCGCCGTTTTACGGGCTTCTTTGTGCGAACATCTGTCGGTCGGTGACCTTGCAAATGGGCGAGTGGTCATGTGCGATGGGCTCAACAAAAGGAGGAAGTGTGATGCGGTATTTTTCTAAGGTTTTGTGTGTCAGTGCAGCGCTAATGCTCTTGTCTGCAACAGTGGTGGGTGCGGAGGAGCGCGATCCGCTCAAGCCACGTGTTCCCCCGGATCAGATCGCTGAAGCCAAGCAGATGAAGAATCCGGTGGCCAATACTCCAGAGAACATTGCTAAGGGCAAGGCGTTGTTCGAGGGGAAGGGCACCTGCTTCAATTGTCATGGCAAGGAAGGGAAAGGGGATGGGCCTGCGGGCGCTATTCTCAACCCGAGCCCACGGAACTTCACGAACTGCAAGTTCCACAAGAAGCGGAAAGACGGCGAGCTATTCTGGGTTATTAAGAACGGGAGCGCCGGAACGGGCATGGTTTCTTTGATCCCGGCTGCCATTAACGAAGAGGAAGCCTGGACCATCATCAACTACGAGCGGAGCTTCTGCAAAGGCGACGAGTAAGCTCATCGCTGAGCGACGAGCGAGGAGAGGGTGGAGGAAGTTTCCTTCACCCTCTTTTTTTGTCCTCGATTGAAAGGCATCGTTATCGAGCTTCGGCTCCCTGGATCGACGCCACCTTCGTGAGAATGATCTCGGCCGTTTTGTCCGAGGGCCTTAAGGACGGAACAGAAAGCACCCGCTGCTCACGGTTGAACCGGGCCCTCGCGGCCCAAGCCACCTTCTGGCTGACAAATTGAATCACCTCTCCAATCGTAATGTCTCCATCGCGGTTGACGTCAGCATCCCCCCGTAACCCCCGCAAGAGATAATAGGTGAAGAGCCCGTGCCGATGGCGCTCGTCTTCCAACCCATTCCCCAAGCCGCTGGGGCTGATAAGGTAAACAGTCGATGACCCTCCCGCACCCCACTGAGGATTCGTCACCTTGGTTTTGGTTTCGGGTCCGAGGCGCGATACCAAACCGTCGAAGATGAACACGGTTTGTTTGGCCTTCAATCTGGTGAGCCCCGCTTCCAGGTCCTTGAGTGGATAGAGTCGCGAGGTCGATGAAGCGCTTCCCTCATAGGGCACAAGGAAGGTGTCTCCCGTCGAAGAGACCATTGCCATGCCGGCAAAGTAGACGATGACGATCGCCTCCTTGTTCATGTGGGGTGGAAGCCAATCCAACAAGGCCTCATCAATGTCTGGTCGCAACGCCTTCCAATCCTGGAGGAGTCGTACGTTGGCCGCAGGAAGACCGCCAAGAGACTGAAAATACGACGCCATCATCTCAGCATCGAGCGACGCAAACTTTCTGGTCGAAAGGTGCTGGTCGCGATAGGATCCAATGCCGATGGAGATCAAGTAAGTGTGAGGACGGCGAAAACCGTCCGCAACGGCGGGGATCTGATCCACATCGTCAGTGTTGACGCTGGCCGGTTGGATTGCGAGGGACACAGTCTGGGGCGGTGGAGCCGTTCCAGCAGGATCGGACACGGTCACCTGAATCTCCGTCTTTTGACTTTGGACGGACTGAGGCAACGTCGCAACAAACTCGATCGAACGGGACTGGCCCGGTTGGAGTCGCCCAACGGCGAGGCTTGAGACGGGAAATTGTGACAGAAGCGAAGGAGTCCCTGATAGCGATGCCGTGGCCCCTTGGATCTCCTGGTCACCGGTATTCACGAGATCGACTCGGACCCGTATGCGTTCTCCTCCTTCGAACACCAAGTTGCTGTTTTCGTCGAGTACGGTCACCTTGAATCGCAAGGAAGACGTCATGGGAGGCACGGCGGGAGTGAGCACCTGGCTGGAGCCTGGTTGGCCGAGCTTTGAGGGAGGAAGAGCAGCCGTTGCCCCAGCATTTCCACTCGCCGTAGGAGCTGCAGCGACCTGGCTGCCGCTGCCGACTGCCACGCGAGCCTCCTGCATGAATTTGCTCGCCAGATCAACCGCCGTGTCATGAATAAAAGGGTCGATAACGTAATCGCAGTCCTTGGCAAGCCTTTCGAGAAGCAAGCGCTCGGTCCGATCGACCTTAATGTCCGATTCCCGCAAGAGTTTTCCGCTTGCATCATAAAACCTGGCCAGGGCACTGAGTTGCACATAGGCCGGAATCCGGTCGTAAACGTTGTCTTGTGTGAGCTCCAACTTTTGCTGAACGAGCTCCACGCGGACTGTGATTTCTGGGAACGGTTCCTTCGTCTTGGACGATCCTGTGATCACCGCCTGAAAGGTCCTGTAGGTTGCTTCGGTTATGGCTTGTTCCAACACGGACCCAATTTGGATCTCCCGGATATGTCCGCAGCCGTCCACGTACTGGAATGTAGGGGTGGTGACTGAAGGAGATAGTTCCAACCGCGCTGCGTAGGGGAGTAACGGTCCCATCGGGGGAAGTTCCAGCCGTGGCGCACATCCGGCCGTTAGCAACGTACAGATGGCTGCACTGATGGAGAGAAAACGATGGCGAAGGTCCCAGAAACTCCGCATTGTGCGCGACTCCGACGGTACAAGCCCACGGATGATCTTCACGCGATCACGGTACCGGAAAAGCAGGGAAGAAAG
The DNA here is from genome assembly GCA_035623075.1 of Nitrospiraceae bacterium. Lineage (NCBI taxonomy): Bacteria > Pseudomonadati > Nitrospirota > Nitrospiria > Nitrospirales > Nitrospiraceae > Nitrospiraceae bacterium. Next base: position 119,391 of record DASPUC010000027.1, read on the forward strand.
CAATTGGACGAGTTCCCTTCTTGCAGCTTGACGAGGGGACGATTATTCTTCCCCCTATGCTTACGCTGGGACTCTCCAACATGCGGGATGCCGCTGCGGCGATTGTGGCCGATGGTCGGGTCATCGCCGCCGCCGAAGAAGAACGGTTCGTCCGAGTCAAACATGCTACCGCATTTTCGGTGTCCGCGATTCGTTACTGTCTGAAGGCCGCGGGAGTGCAGCTCCGCGACCTGGACGCAGCGGCGGTCCCGTGGAAATACTGGCAGGTCGGTCGACGTGGCATGACGAGGCGACAAGCTTTCATTCTCGTGTCTTTTGCAGATGGGCTCGATCACAAACGGTTGCGCGTGCCGACTGCAGAGTAGGAGGAAAATATACGTGGTTTTAGAATCTGAAGTGGTTAAACTACAGCGCACCTTGTATACCTCAGGTAATCCTACACGGCGTTGGCTGCATTGTAACAGGCGTGCCTTGATAATCGATGCGATGAAAAGGTCCGGTTCCAATGGAAGACATGAGCGGGCACTAGAAGTTGGGTTTGGTTCCGGTGTGTATCTTCCGGTGTTATCAGAGCTGTATCGGGAAGTGATTGCCAGTGAGATAGAAGATGCTCATCTTCGTCTTTCTCACGTTCTTAAGGCCAGCCACCCAAATCTAAATGTCATATTTGACGATATTACACGTACGAACTTACCGGAGAAACATTTCGATCTCATTCTCTGTACGGAAGTTGTCGAGCACCTTGCAGATTCAGCACCTGCGATAGCTGCGATGCATCGGCTGCTCAAGCCTGGTGGTATTCTCGTCTTGTCTACACCACAACGATGGAGTCCGCTGGAGTTAACGGCGAAAGTTGCTCTTATGCCAGGCATTATCGATGTAGTTAAGGCTATATATCGCGAACCAGTTATTGAGACAGGCCACATCAATCTCATGACTGAAAAAGAAGTTACCGGCCAATTGCAGGCGGCCGGTTTCCGTATCCGCGAGCGGTTTACGTCCGGGATGTATTTGCCATTAATCGCCGAGTTTCTAGGGGAATTTGGTTTACGGCTCGAAAACTTTCTTGAGCTAAAATTGAAGCACAGCCGTTTCAGTTGGCTCCTGTGGACACAGTACTATATCGCAGAAGCATAATTGGGAGATCGAAATGAAATTCCGCTTTTGGTTAAACAGAGCCAACGAAAGGTGCTCCTTGGCCTGAGACCTCCCCGGTCTCGGCGGGGCAGCCACCTGCCCCGAAACGATCCAGCTTGCGAGTTGAGGACTAACGTGGTAGGTGGTACAAAAAAGTCCCGGCTGGTCAGTGGTGATTGCATTCTCCGCACTGAAGTCGAATGGCTTGTTTTAGGGAATTATCCCGCCTCACGATCGAAGGGCGCTCGTTCATTATAAGTCGTTGGGAATGACAGCCAATCGCGCGCCAGAACCCCGACTCTCACTCACGGTACCGACAATAGCCCTTAACATGCTTCTGGTGGTGTTCATCGCAAATTTTACCCTTCAGCCTGTGACGGAACCAGACTTTGGCTGGCATCTACGGGCGGGGCTGGACATGCTCGGGCAGGGCTGGGCCGTACCCAGGCTGGATCCCTATTCCCACACGATGTCGGATTGGGCCTGGATCGAACATGCGTGGTTAACGGACATCTTCATCGCAACCAGTTATAGAGGATTTGGCCTGTTAGGCGTGATCGTACTGTTCGGTATCGTCGTAGCCGGGGCCTGGATCATCGCAAGTTGCTCGGGGAAACGTCAGGCCTTCTATGCACTAATGGCTAGTGCCCTGTCGCTGTGGGTTGCGCTCCCATTTCTCGGGGCGAGAACTCAGATGGTGACCTTAGTGGGTCTCGCGGCACTCATATTCCTGCTAGAACGGTTCCGTGATGGTCACCGGTGGGTTCCTTGGACGATTCCTCCTCTGTTTCTTCTCTGGGCCAATCTTCACGGCGGATTTACGGCGGGCCTCTTCTTGCTCGGGTTGGTTGTGATCACATCGATGCTTATTCGGGCCGGATGCCTATGGTGGCCAAACCTGACCGATCGGATAGACGAAAGAGTTCTGTCATGGTTGCAACTGCGTCAACTTGTGATCGCGTCAGGAGCAGCGGCAGTCGCCACGTTGGTGAATCCGTACGGATGGATGTTACACAGAGAAATTTTCGATGACCTCTTGAACCAGTTCATGCTCGATTTCTTACAGGAATGGCAGTCGGTGTCGTTGGCGACCCATGCGGGACGAGGCTTTGTGATCTACTTGGTCGCACTCGTGGCTGCGATGCTTCTGGGATATCGACGAGTTGAACCGATCCGGTGGACGGTGTTGGCCGTCTTTTTGGTCCTCTCGCTTCGCCATCTGCGGAACGTTCCTCTCTTTCTTATCGTGAGCCTCCCGCTGGTCGCGGAAATGCTTGAGGCGGGCGTAGCCCGATTCTCCGGCTGGATCGAGCCGAGTCTTCGACAGGCCCGACTCGGTCTTCTGGGATTGACGCTGGTCGCAGGGCTGTTTCTCGTACGGTTGGGCCCCGATCATCTTCGGCACATCGCTCAAGCCGGGCTCCAGCCCGAGCAGTACTACAAGGAGACCTCATATCCGATTGAGGCGATCCAATGGCTGCGCAACCACCGGGATCAGGTTGGACGCCGCTTGTTTAATGAGTACGTCCATGGCGGCTTTCTTCTCTGGTGGCTTCCTGAAGAAAAGATCTTTATCGATGGCCGCATGCCGGCCTGGCGCATAGGGGATCGATGGATTGTGAGGGATTATGCTGCCGTGGCTCTGACGGATCCTCCCATGCTCGCGGTTTTCGATAAGTACGCGGTCGACTGGGCGATCGTGCGTCGAAACACGGTGCTAGATCGGGCGTTGGCGCAGCAGACGACATGGACAAGAACATACGACGATGCCAAGGTCGCGATCTATGTTCGCGCGCCAGTGTGAGCAAGAGGTCGTCCAATCTGAGATATTATCGAGGAGGAAGATCAAGCTGTTCGACGGTGACCGGATGGATTGGATATGAGATGGGTTGAGAGTCATAGAGTCCCTTGACCCCGTTCTGCTTAATATTGGCCAATTCGCGCAGCATCGCGAAGCCATCACGAAGGATACGGACCTTTGAGCCGGGCTGGTCTGCCCAATTGACCGGCACCTCTGCGATGCGATACCCCCGCTGTTGAGCCACGTACAGTAACTCCAAGTCGAATCCATACCCGTCGATCGAGGCAACTGAGAATAGATCTTGAGCCACGTTGCGACGGAACAGTTTGAACCCGCACTGGGTATCCGCGATTCCTCTGATGCCGCTCTGCCGGACGGCTGAATTAAACACCATGCCGAGAAGAATACGGTGCAATCGAGCCTGCACGGTGAAGCCTGGCAGCCGACTAGCAAGAGTCCGTGACCCAATGGCCAGATCCGCTCCGTCCACGATAGCTTTTTCAAGTCTGTCGAGTTCTTGAATCGGCGTCGCTCCATCCGCATCCGCAAAGAGTTGGAGGTTTCCGACAGCTGACTGCATACCTCGCCGGACCGCCGCTCCCTTTCCCTGGCTTGACGGGATCTGAATCAAGTGAACATCGGGTGCAGTGCGGGCGAACGATGTGACGACAGTCGCCGTGGTATCTGTGCTCCCGTCATCGACCACGAGCACTTCACAGGTTCGCCGCTGGCGCTGTAGGTGTGAGGTGATCGCGTGAAGGTAGGGAAGAATCCGCGCGGCTTCGTTATACGCCGGGATGATAACAGAGATATCGAGAGAAGCGAGAGCACCGCGTGACGGCACAGGTGATTGTCCCCTGTAATCGATCAACAGCCTTGAAACCACACGAGCAGCGGGGGTGAGCTACGGTAGCTGAGCAATATGCAGAATTGCAAGGGAGAAGGAAGGCGGAGGGCCTTGACAGATCTAGGAATCGGGAGCGAAGGTGTAGACAAAGGGAGCGTAGTGACGATAGGTGTCAGGAATTCAGCCGGGAGGTGGGTTATGCGCGATTTCACGAAGGGAATCGGTGTCCTGCTCGGTCTGATCGTTCTTATGGGTTGTGCGACGGCTTTTCCGCCAAATCGTCTGGACAGCTATCTGTCCCCGGAAACGAAGACCGCCTCCGAAGACCTCACGCAAATAGAACAACGGCCGCTGAAGGCGGGGTTGGTGTTGGTATCGGATACCTCTGCTCCAGGCGCAGCGCCGAATCTGCCAGATGAAGCCTTTGTCCGTTTGGGCGAACAGTTAAAGCAAGAAGTCAGTCGAGTGTTACCAGTAACCGTAACCGAGGTGCTTTCGGCTGAAGGGATCCGCCCGCAGCCAAGCGGAGACTGGACTCAGTTTGGCGAGATCGGTAGAGCCCATAAGCTCGATTATTTGGTGGTTGTCGTTTTATCCAGCACGGAGCAGGAATATCCGATGACGCTCTTCCTGGGCTGGACGACCCATGCACAGCCGGGGTACCGTCGTGACAACTACTCTCTGCTGGAATTCGCATTGCTGGATTTGAAGCATAACCGGACATTGATGCGGGCGGAAGCTCGAGGCTGGGCGACGTTGGATCGCCCTTCAGCTCCCGGCATTGACCAATGGTATCCGGTGATCTATCTCCGGCCACAAGATCCCGAACGGCGAATTTGGCCTCCGACCTATGAGGGTGCACCGAATACCCTTCGGGTGGTTTCGTTCAACGATGCCGCCAAGCGCCTCACTTTCAGGTTACAGAACTCCTGGCTCGGTCAGTTAGAGGCAGACGCAGCCATGCGGAGAGCCAGTTCATAAGCTTGCTGCGGATATAGCAGTCTTGCGGCGAACCCTCGTCCCCTTCGGGCCTGTCCCATGGTCCGAAGGGGACTTTTAGTCTTTGAAGGCCTCTGAACAGATGGTGTAAAATAGATCCTTCGGCTTCCGGTTCGTGCCACCTTTTTTTCTGGAGGAACGCTGTTATGGTCATGTGGGGTCGGGAAAAGAATGCGCTGTTTGCCCTGGTCTGTTTGTGTGTGGTGGCGGTTGCATGCAGTACTTTGCCGTCTGGTTCGATGGCGTCGGCTGCGGGGGTACCGCCATCCATGGCGCAGGGCTTTTCCGAGATCGTGAAAAAAGTGACGCCCGCGGTGGTCAACATCGCCGTTACTGGCGGAGGGGAAGGGGGAGGCCGAGGACGTCGTCCCTTACCTCCTGGGCCGTTTGGCGGGCCTCCTGGTGAAGAACCGCCGGGGGGTGAGCTACCGACGCCGCCGCCCATGCCGCCTGGTCCTCACGGTCGTCCCGATCAAAGTGCCGGTTCAGGCGTCATCCTTGACTCTAACGGTTACATCGTCACCAACAACCACGTCGTTGAAGGTGCCACGCAGATTACCGTCACATTGAGTGATCGCCGTGAATTTTCCGCTAAGGTCATCGGGACCGATCCGAAGACGGACTTGGCCGTCATTAAGATTGAGGTAAAAGACCTTCCTGCTCTGAAATGGGCGGAGTACGAGAAACTCCAAGTGGGCGACCTCGTTCTCGCCATCGGCAGCCCGTTTGGCCTCAGTTCCACGGTGACGCTGGGGATTATCAGTGCGCTGGGTCGCGGCAACGTCGGAATCGCCGATTATGAAGATTTCATTCAGACTGATGCCGCGATCAATCCGGGTAATTCCGGAGGGGCGTTGATCAACATGAACGGGGACCTCATCGGCATCAATACCGCGATCTTTTCTCGAACCGGCGGATCAGAGGGGATCGGCTTCGCCATCCCCAGCAGTATTGCGCTCGATATCGTTGAGAGTCTCCAGAAAACCGGCAAAGTCGTACGAGGATGGATGGGAGTGGCGATTCAAGAGATCACTCCTGCGCTTGCAAAGTCATTTAAACTTCCCGAGCAACGGAAGGGCGTCCTCATCAGCGACGTGAACGAGAACGGACCCTCCTATGAGGCTGGAATCAAGCGGGGAGATGTGGTGATCGCGTTCAATGGGAAAGACGTCCAGAGCGTCAGCCAGTTGCGGAATCTCGTCGCACGAACGATAGTTGGCAAGGATGCCCAGGTCAAGATTCTCCGCGATGGAAGGGAACAGACTCTGAATGTGAAGGTCGCGGAACGACCGTCCGATGAGATGCTGGCCAAGCGAGAGCCGGCTCCGAAGGAACCGGCTGAGACGATCAAACCACCCGATAATGTACTGGCCGCGCTTCGAATTCAAGCCCTCGACCCGGCGATGATGAGTCAGATGAATATCCCTGGAAAGACAACCGGGGTCATGATCACGTCGGTGGAAGCAGGCAGCTCAGCGGAAGCGGCCGGTTTGCAGCGGGGCGACGTGATTCAAGAGGTGAATCACGAAGTCGTGAAAAGTCTTGACGACTATCAGAAGGCGGCGAATAAGATCAAAAAAGATGAATTGGCTGTTCTGCTCCTCAGCCGGCAGGGCAATAATTTATTCGTGGCGGTGAATCCAAAATAAAGAGCCGCCAGGCTACAGCCATCGGTGATTAGCATAGGACTTCTGATCTGATGGCTGATAGCTGCTAAGCGAAGGCATTGCGATATGGCTGATGGCTTGAACAAGTTCAACCGGTGGCTGCAAGACACGATCTTCAAGCCGCTGGAAGACAAAAAAATGCCGGTCATGGAGCACCTGGTGGAGTTCCAGGTGCGCCTGACCCGGGCGGTCATTGTGACGGCTGTCGTGTTCGTCGGCACCTTCTTCTATGCCGATACCCTTGTGAAATGGCTCCGTGTTCCGTTGCAGAACATGTTTGTACCGGGTTCGCTGTCCTGGGTACCGACTGATCTTCCTGCCATCCCATTCGTCTTTCTGGCACCGGCTGAAGCACTCTGGCAAAACGTCAAGGTCGCCGGACTCTTTGCCCTTGTGCTGGCGATGCCGTATATCTTGTGGGAGATCTGGCAATTCGTCGTGCCCGGCCTCCATTCGCAAGAGCGCCGTTTCGTGGGTCCATTCGTACTTTTGAGCACGGTGGCATTTTACGCCGGCGTCGGGTTCTCGTTTTTCTTTGTGCTGCCGTTTGCTCTGAACTTTCTGATCGCCTACGGGGTGAACGCGGGGTTTATTCCGCAGCTGTCGATCGCCCAGTACGTGGGGTTTGCTCTGTGGTTCTTGCTCGTGTTCGGACTGATCTTCGAAGTACCCCTGGCGATTACGCTCATGGCCAAACTGGGATGGGTTGATGCACCATTCCTGAAACGGTATCGCAAATGGGCGCTGTTAGGCGCCTTCATTGTCGCGGCCATTCTGACGCCGACCCCGGACCCCTTCAACCAGTGTTTGATGGCCTTGCCGATGTATATCTTTTATGAAGTCGGGATCGTGAGTGCAGGCTTCTTTCATAAGAGGAAGCCGAAGGCAGAAGAGACTGCCGTGCAGGCCGTCGCGGCTGGTATCAGCGGCAAGTCGGTGTCCCCACGGGTTCCCGGTGCGGTGGAGGGGGAGTACGTCGGCGTACCGTCAGGAGGCCCGCGGCGATGAGAGTGATGGACTAATCGATCGGCTAGGTAAGGACTCGTGATCATCCATGGCACGTGAACTAAATATCATTCAACCTCATGGGTCCGGTAATGGTGATGCCTGCACGTATATGTGGGCCTGTGCCATTTGCGATGAAAATGAATCATGCCAGAAGGATAAGGAAGGACATAGTCGCTGGCTTGTCGCCAAACGGATGGAGCGGATCGAGTATAAAGTCCTCATCATGAGCAATAAGGGTGGCGTGGGGAAGAGTACCTGCACCACTAACCTGGCGGTGAGTCTGGCCCTCAAGGGGTGGCATGTTGGCATCTGCGACATGGATATCCATGGTCCGAACATTCCGAAGATGGTGGGGGCAGAAGGCCAGAAGCTGAAGATCAGCACGTCGGGCGGAATCATTCCGTTCCAGGCCTATAACCTCAAGATCGCATCGATGTCCTTCTTGCTCCAAAACCCGGACGATCCGATTATCTGGCGGGATGCCTACAAGTACGAATTCATCAATCAACTGTTGGGTGGTGTCGAATGGCAGGATCTGAACTTTCTGCTCATCGACTTACCTCCAGGCACCGGCAACGAATCAGTCACCACCATCGACCTGCTCGGCAACGTGAGCGGTGCGGTGATCGTCACGACGCCCCAAGAAGTAGCGCTCCTCGATTCCCGCAAGTCCGTCACGTTTTGCAAAGACAGCGAGGTGCCGATCATCGGTATCGTCGAAAACATGAGCGGCTTGGAATGCCCGCATTGCCACAATCATATCGAGGTGTTCCGGAAGGGCGGCGGTGAAGCTTCCGCAGGCGACATGGGTGTGCCGTTTCTCGGTCGGATTCCGCTCGATCCCGACGTCGTGACTCAATCTGATGCGGGCGAGCCGTTTGCGATGTTCTACTCGGACACGCCGACGGCCGAGGCGTACCACGAGATCGCGAACAAGGTAGAAGCGTTTTGTAGAAAGAGCGGGTCGCTCGTGAAAGTCGCTCCGCGGCATGGTCATTGACGAAAGGATCAAGGTGAAGCCGAAAGACGCGACACAGGACCTCACGCCGTTGACTGAGGCGCAGAAGGTCGTCCTGGATGCCACGCCGGTCCTTGGCGTGGAGAAGATCCCTATCCTCGATGCCCTCGGTCGGGTGTTGGGAGAAGACATCGTGGCAGAGCGCGATAATCCACCGTGGGACAACTCGGCGATGGACGGATTTGCCGTGCGGTGGGAGGATATCAAACAGGGACACGCGATTCAGAAACCCGTGACGCTGTCGATCATCGAAGATGTCCCCGCAGGAAAGATGCCGTCGAAGACGGTCGGGTCTGGACAGGCGATTCGAATCATGACGGGAGCTCCTATTCCGAAAGGTGCGGACACGGTGTTGAAGGTCGAAGATACCGAACACACGCCGGAGTCCGTGCGGGTCTTCAAACCGGAGCAGAAAGGGTCGAACATCCGGCCGCAGGGCGAGGATGTCAGGAAAGGCGAGCGCATCATTACAAAGGGCACACAGATTCGACCGGGAGAAGCCGGGATGCTGGCGATTCTGGCGAAATCGTTCGTCTTTGTCTATCAACGTCCGCGCGTCGCGATTCTCTCCACCGGAGATGAACTCGCGGACTTGGACGAGCGGTTCAGCGATGAGAAAATCATCAATTCGAACAGCTATGGGATTGCCGCTGCCGTGCAGGATGCCGGTGGGGTCCCATTTCTACTCGGCATCGCGCGGGACAATCCTGCCGCCCTGAAGGAAAAGATCTCCCATGGTTTGACAGCGGATATTCTGGTGTTGTCGGGGGGGGTCTCTATGGGCGACTACGACTTTACCAAGGCGGTGTTTCACGACCTTGGAGCCGAGATGAATTTCTGGAAACTCGCCATCAAACCGGGGCAACCGCTGGCTTTTGGAAAGATTCAGGGCAAGTTGGCATTCGGTCTTCCGGGAAACCCCGTTTCCTCGATGATCACGTTCGAGCAGTTGGTGCGGCCCGCGATGCTGAAAATGAGCGGGCACCGGAGCTACGGCCGTCCTCTGGTTCAGGCGGTCTTCCAAGAAAAGTTTTCCAAGCGGACGGATCGTCGTCATTTTTTGCGCGGGGTCCTGACGCGGGAAGACGGCGTCTTCAAAGTCCGCACGACCGGCGATCAAGGATCGGGCATTCTCACCTCAATGGTCAAGGCCAACTGTTTGATCGATGTGCCGGTCGAAGTTGAGCGGCTGAATCCCGGCGATCTCGTGACCGTTCAGCTCTTAGGTGGCGAAGCTGGGTCGAGCCACGCAGACCACAGCCAGAGCGGGTCTCATCGCCTGTCTTGTTGTTGAGGCGGAAAGCACATCAGCTCATGGCTATACCTATTGTCTGTTTCGTGGGACGGTCCAACAGCGGAAAAACCACGATGATCGAACGCGTGATCCCAGAATTGGTCCGGGTCGGCTATAAAGTTGCAACGGTCAAACATACCGGGCACGGATTTGATCTCGACACCGAAGGAAAGGACAGCTGGCGGCACAAACGGGCCGGCGCCAGCAGTGTTGTGGTGATCTCCAAAGGTAGCATGGCCATGTTTGCCGATGTCTCCGATCAAATGCATGTGACGGACGTGCGTGATCGGTTTCTGGACGATTCCTATGATCTGATCATCGCCGAAGGCTGGAAGAGCGAGGGCTATCCTAAAATCGTCATTGTCCGAGAACAACTGGGGGAAGTGCCGGTTTCACAGGAAGGACTGCTGGCAGTGGTCTCCGATAAACCCGTCGATCTTCCAGTTCCCGTGTTCGACATCAACGATGTCGTCGGCGTGGCTGCCTTGATCATGACGAAGTTCCCTAAGCGGCATCCGCGCGCTGCGCATGAGCTGGAAGCCTAAGGCCGTCGTCGTACTGGGCCTGATTGCCGGTGCGATGACGCTGGGCGGCGTCGCCATTCCTCTCACCAGCCACCCGAAATTTTGTGCCAGTTGCCACAACATTGCACCGTCCTACGAAAGCTGGGTGAAATCATCCCACAAGGAAGTCACCTGTGTTGCCTGTCACGTGCGACCTGGTCTTGCAGGGTGGGTACATGACAAAGCATGGAACGGCATGAAGGACGTGGCTATTTACCTCTTTGGGACCCCGACCGGTCCCCACAATCTTAAAGCTCGAGTCGACTCCAATGTGTGCCTCGGCTGCCATCGGAACATTCTTCGTATGTCCGAGGTGGCGCCGCGCGATCTCCCGCCGCCGGTGAAGGAAGTGGGGCTGGTGATGAGCCATCGAAAACATATTGAAGCGTTCCTGACGAGGGGCCAAGGGGAAGGGTGTACGACCTGTCATTCGGGGGTCGTGCATGATCGCCCGATCAAAGGCTACCCGATCGTCATCCCACGCGGGCATGTCGCAGCGGACAGCCAACCCTGGCTTCCCGATCACCCGGAGGGCTCACACTTGCGCACGAGAGCCTTAGCCGATTGCTTTCGATGCCATGACGGCAAGGCAGAACATCAAGGCAAAGTCATGAGCCGCAAGTGCGAGACGTGCCATATTCCGGAGAAGATCAGCAACTCGCTGCTGTTCAACTAACACCGTCCACCCATGGCAGCATCTGTTCTCTCTGCCCAGCATCTCACAAAGCGGTTCGGCAGCTTCACCGCTGTCGACAACATTTCGTTCGAGATCCGGCCAGGAGAAATTCTGGGATTGCTCGGGCCGAACGGGGCCGGGAAAACCACCACAATCCAGATGTTATTGGGATTGGTGACGCCCACAGCCGGTTCGATTCGTGTCTTTGGCTTGGATCTGGCGACCCACCGAGAGGAAATTCTTGAACAAGTCAACTTTTCTTCAACCTACATATCAATGCCGTATTCGCTCACGGTCGAAGAAAATTTGCGGGTGGTCGCGAAGCTCTACGGTCTGACACAGGTCGAGCGCCGCATCGACGACATGGTGAAAAGGCTGGAAATGGAGGAGTTTCGTTCCAAGATCACCAGAAAACTGTCCTCAGGACAGATGACGAGGCTTACGCTGGCGAAAGCATTTCTCACCCAGCCGAAGATCTTGTTTCTGGATGAGCCGACGGCCAGTCTCGACCCCGACATCGCACACAAGATTCGACGTCTCCTGAAAGAAGAGCAGCGTGCGTCGGGACTCAGTATTCTGTACACCTCGCACAATATGAGGGAGATGGAGGCGATGTCGGATCGAATTATCTTTTTGCAGCGAGGCAAGATTGTGGCAGAAGGGACGGCTTCCGAGATTGTCTCGAGATTCGGCCAGTCGGACCTGGAAGACGTGTTCTTGAAGTTGGCCCGTGAGCAGTCATAAGCAGGGGCGCCATCGAATCGTATGGACGACGTACTCTCAGTTCTACTCGGCGTGATGATTGGTGGACTCGGGCTGAGCACCAGCTGGGGCGTGTTTTGGTGCGTCATGGCGTCCGCGGGTTTCGCGCGACGTACCTGTGACTGGAGGGTAGTCCAGGCGAGCCTCACCGCCGCGCTGGCGCCAGGAGTGCTCTTGGGTGTCGTACTTTGGACCATCGATCCAGGACGTCTTGGCTCTCTTCCTTTCGCCGCCGGTGTGAGTGTCTTGCCCGTGGTCGGGGTGATCCTAGGAATGCGAACGCTGCCAGACGGAACCCGTGTCGTAGGCCGACTGGTTGGAGGAACACAGGCCATGATGGATACGATCCTCGGCCGACACCATGATTGCGGTGGCTGCGGCGAGGAACATCACCATCACGAGGATCAAGCATGAAGATGCATCGGATCATGGCCCTGGTGTCCCGTCATCTCTATCTTTATCGACGAAGCCTGCCCCGGATCATGGAAATTTTTTATTGGCCGTTCCTCGACCTCGTCATTTGGGGGTTCATCACGCTCTATCTCTCTCGCTTTCCGGGCCAGACTCCGGGGTTTGTAACGTTTTTTCTGGGGGCACTCATCCTCTGGGACATTCTGTTCCGATCCCAACAAGGGATTACCATCTCCTTTCTCGAAGAAATCTGGGCAAGAAATCTGATGAATCTCTTCGCAAGCCCGCTCAAGCCCAGTGAATTCCTCGCCGCCACCATGGTCATGAGTATCTTCAAGGTGATGTGTGTGTCGATAGTCATGGCGCTGTGCGCCGCGCTCTTTTATTCATACAACATTTTTATGATCGGCCTCTGGCTGTTTCCGTTTGTGTTGAATTTGGTCGTGACTGGTTGGATCGTAGGGGTCTTTACGACGTCACTGATCATGCGGTTCGGTCAAGAGGCCGAAGTGCTGGCCTGGAGTATGGTGTTTTTGTTCCAGCCCATCTCATGTGTGTTCTATCCGCTAGATGTGCTACCTGGTTGGCTCAAGGCGATTGCCTGGGCCAACCCGGCAGCGCATATATTCGAAGGCATGCGAGCGGTGCTCAGTACTTCAATCCATCCGGTCGTGAACTTGGCATGGGCGAGCGGGCTGAACGTCCTGCTTCTCATTGCTGTTATTGCATGGTTCCATCGGACGTTCGCCTATTGTAAGGAAGAAGGACTGCTGGTTCGAGTCGGAGAGTGAGGTTGTAATCCAACTGACCCTATGTTAGGGTAAAAGCGCTTCATCGCATGGGCCTGGCGGTGGGGCGGTCAGTTACGTGCAGGCCTGCAACGTGGATGTTGCCTTAGCCCGGGAATTTCGTCGGAAGTCAGACCTAAGTCGCTGCATAGCTCGCGTCTTCGGCCCGCTCCTTCCCCGTCCCTCGAGTTCAAGACAATATCATCATACTCAAAGGAGGAACCCCAGATGGGTTCAAAGATTTATGTCGGTGGGTTGCCGTATTCGGCGACTGAGCAGCAGTTGAGCGATCTGTTCGGACAACACGGTGGTGTTGCTTCGGCGCGGATCATCACGGATAAGTTCACGGGACAGTCGCGTGGATTCGGCTTCGTGGAAATGTCTACGGACCAGGAAGCGCAGGCAGCCATTACCGCGCTGAATGGTGCGGAAATGGGCGGCCGGACTTTAACGGTCAATGAAGCACGTCCACAGGAACCGCGCAATGGTGGCCGTGGCGGTTTCGGTGGTCCTGGTCGCAGCGGTGGCGGCGGAAAGCGCGATCGCTGGTAAGCTATACGGGTATCCGTTCATGGGGGGGCTGTCACCGAAAGGTGGCAGCCCCTTTGTTTTTATCAAAGGCCAAGTGAGAACGATCGGCTCAGTGGTTTAGACATCAACGGCTCAACCCCTCAGAGGACTCGTGGATTAATTGCAAAAATCACGAATAGAAGGAGGTGAGCTAATCCACCCACTCGTTGTCATCAGTAGCGGCATTTTTGTGGGTTTCAGTGAGAGACTCCAAGGAAGGCGGAGGACCTTGGAGAACTTCTTTGACAAGCTTCAGAAACGCCTGAGATTGGAGCGGCTTTTCTACGAATGGAAGGACGCCTTGGCGGATGCCATACCCTGCCAGGTCCTTGTCCATGTTGCCTGAAATCAGGACGACACGAAGGTCTTTTCGCATATGGAGTGCACGGAGGGCCAGGTCGTGGCCGTGGACATGAGGAAACTCATTTGCATCGGAGGCGAACGAAAAGCCGGGAGGGGGCAAAACCAGATCCGTGACCAGCAGATCGATTCTCCCCTGATGAGTCTTGCAGAGTCTGAGCGCATCCGAGCTGCCGCCGGCCTGCAAAACGTGAAACCCCTCTTGTGCAAGCATCTTCGAGACGACTCCCAGCACCGCTGGTTCGTCGTCGACGACAAGTACCGTCCGCTCCGTTGACGTAGGCGTAGACATGAGAGTGTCGGTAGTACGTGTTCCGGTCGAATGATTCTAGCGTAATGAAACACAGTCGGGTTGGCTAGAAGTATTGCGGTTTTCGCAATTGTCCCTCAGGCGAACGACGGCGCAATTTGCCCGTGACGAAAGGGAAGAACATGTTGAGATCGGGAAATCAGCCGGAGTCCGTCTTGAGCCTCTCAAGTCTGACTCGGTCCAGCGTGACGACCAGTGATTGGTCGTGAGTCACTGTCACGGCTCCAGCCGAGTGACCTTTTGCCTTTCTCACCCATTTCCTCCTGGTATAGATCACGTCGCCCTTTCCGCTCTTCTTGAAGTCGCTGTACAACAAGGCGAGTGTTGCGGCGTCTCGTAATGTTTCCTGAGGAATGTCTTGTCCCTTGGCGAGTCGCACAACCACGTGAGATCCCGGCACTCCGCGCGCATGGAGCCAGAGATCGTCGCTGCTCGCAAACCTGAATGTGAGGTCGTCATTCTCCCGGGCATTTCTTCCAACGAAAATGGGAAGCCCATCCGCCGAGGTAAAGCGCCGGAACGGCCCCCGGCGAGTCTGCAAGCCCGGCTTCGTACGATTGTCCGCAGGACCTCGGCCTTTGGAGCGCCCTGCTGAGAGGATGGCTGGTGGTCGCCAGGTTCCCAGCTTGATGGTATCGAGCTCGCGATGCATGGCCGCCAGCTCTGCGCGCCCAGCCTCGATCCTGGGATGAAGCTCCCGCTCCGATGCCAAATATTTTCGGTGCTTCCGAAAATAGTCGTCCATGTTGCCTTGCGGAGTTTTCGTGGGATCGAGCGGAATCGTCAGGCTTGGCAGTGAGTCCTCGAAATAATCGACGACAGTTACTTCTCGCTGTCCTCTCTTGATCAGATTGAGATTGGCCTTGAGCAGCTCGCCATATCGGCCATAGGTACGATACTTCGCCGCTTTCGTCAGGTCATCGTGCCAGGCATCGATGCGGCGCTGTAGCTTCTTGATCGATTTCTTCAGGGTTCCAAGCTTGGCGGCTCGGGCTTCGTCCAGCGACGCAGCGGCGTCCCTATCTTGATACGTGGCCTCAATCGCAGCAGACAGAGGGAAACGAGCGTCCGACACCGAATGAGCGACAGATATGGAAGAGGGGATACGTCGCGAGTGCGGCGCAAGGGCCGGCGGTTTGTAGGGTTGTCCCTGCCGATCTCTGGATCCTTTCAGTTCTCTCACGAGCCGCTCATCGCCATCGAGAACGAATAGATTCGCGGTTTTTCCCGTGAGTTCTGCTACGAGTGCGCGAGTCCCTGCCTTTGTAGTTAAATCGATCCGAACGATCCGATCATCTTGAATCTGGGTAATAGCATCGATGTGTGCACCTTGGAGATGGGCGCGCAGGAACTGGCAGAAGGGAGGAGGAGACACCGGGTTCTGCCTGGATGCGGTGATCAGGTGCAGGCGAGCCGTCTCAGGGAAGCAAGAGATCAGCAGACGATGGGTCAGTCCTGGTGTTCGAATTTCCAACACAATCGTGAGCGCGGCGGGCTGATGGATTTTCTGAATCCACCCTCCTGTGAGCACAGGAGCAACTTCCTCAAGAACCGCTGTGATTTCCCGAGCGCTTAGTGCCACGAAATGTCTCTTAATCGGCCATCCCTTGCAGAAACAGACCTGCAAGCTGCCGATGGATGTGCGGATAAACGCTTCGTGCCAGCACCTAAGTAATTCACGTCGACTCCGCCGCACGGGACCAATTCGGTCACACAGCGCTCATTCCTGTTTATCGTGCAGGCGGAGACACTCTACGATTCACTGCAAAAACCTGCAAGACGAGCAGTAAACGCGATGGCATTGCCCTTGCTTTATTCAGTAGTGGGCAGGGGATATCCAACTCCGATCGGGGAGGGTCCGATGCGATGTACCAAGTGTGAAGGTCTTATGGTGAGCGATCATCTCATTGATATAAAGGAAAGCAGCATCCCCATGTGGATGAAAGGATGGCGATGTATAGCCTGCGGCAACATCGTCGATCGCCTGATTCTCCGTCATCGGATGATTCAACGTGCCGGGTCGACACGGTTGTTGAAAGCGCACCCGTCAGGGCTGACCTCCCGAAAGCCCCTTAAAGCAGTTGCCTAGCTAGCCTCTGTGCACTGTTCGTGACTGTGCAGGGCTGGAACAGTTTCCTACACTCGCCCGACATCCTTCGCACACTCTTGTTCATTTCGCTAAGAAACTCGACTAGTTACGGATTCCATGGGAGGCTTAGTCCAAGGGCACTCCTCTTGCTGGTCTATTGGTAAAGAGAAGCAGGATTAGCCCAACACAATTCCGGAGATGAAAATGAAGTTATGCTGGATAGGCGATCGTTCGCGCTGGCTACAGGCCGGTATGCTATGTGTCCTTGCCGGCGGAATGGTGTCACTACAGGGCTGTCTTGCCGTGGCGTGGGTTGCGGTTGTCGGATTCGACTCACTCAGGACAAGCGACTTGACGTTCTGGCCGTTTGAACAATCGTGGGTTGCGCCACAGGAGACGGGAGCCGTCTCTGAACCTCATGTCAAAGTCAGCAGTGTGGCGGTCCTCCCGTTTGAGGGAGATGCTGAAATGGGAACCCGCCTTGCGGAGGTCCTGCAACAAGAGACCTCGCTCCGTGTCGAGGGGCCGGATCGAACACCAGTTGACATGTCCTCGACCGGTTCTCTCATTTCTAGGACCGATGACGCGGCTCGCACATCTCTCGCGAAAGCCGTGACACAGGAGCTCAACGTCGATACCGTCTTGATCGGTCGTGTTGCCGAGGCTCCTTCGCATCCGAGCGACTGGGGATGGAAGGAGGAAGAACGACGGCGTCTCTTCTTGTATCTGCTCGACCACGACGGCCATCTGCTCTGGAAAGATGAATTGCCATTTACAGTCACGAAGGGTACAAAGCCTCCCCTCGAAGCGACCGTGCAGACCAGCCTCGCGAACCATCTGAGAGACCACGTTCAAGAGCTCGGGCTAGACGAACTCGGATACCTGCCGATGAAATCCTCGTAGTCGTCTGCTTGCAGCCTCCTCCTTCCTCCGGTACAGTCGCGGCCTGAACGCATAGGGCATCGCGCAATGTCGTTGTTTGATTCCGCAGCCTTGGCTCGCGTGCAGGCTGAATTTCGTCTTTCGATGAAGGCGCTCTTGGCCGCGCTCTGTCAGGATCTGGATCAGCAATATACGAAGATCGCTCAATCATTATCATTGCC
Organism: Nitrospiraceae bacterium; assembly: GCA_035623075.1. Classification (NCBI taxonomy): domain Bacteria; kingdom Pseudomonadati; phylum Nitrospirota; class Nitrospiria; order Nitrospirales; family Nitrospiraceae; species Nitrospiraceae bacterium. The sequence goes on from DASPUC010000027.1 coordinate 136,794, forward strand.
GGTAGGCTACTTCCGATTTCTCGGGCAAGTGATCGAACAAGACCAGTATGATCACTGGAAAGTAGTCGGCTGGGTCGAAGCGCTCAACGATCTTGTCTACTTTGTCGATCTGCTCCAGCAATATCGGGTCGAATTCGATCGCCGAGAATTCGCCGAGCAGCTATTGGTCGAATGTCAGAATAAATTCTTCGAAAACAGCTACATCGACGAGCTCTTTCCCCGTGGCGTACCCCAGCTTGCAGGACTGGAGAGCCGGCTTCATCGACTGTGCGTGCGGCTTTCCCAAGAAGTCAGGCAGGAAGCGCTGTTCTTAGTGCCGGGGCTGCCGAGCGAGTGGGTCAGCAAGCAGAAACGATCGGCATGGTGCGTCGAGGGAAACCTCGGCTGCAACTATGAGCGGGCGGAACCGGAAGGCGCCATTGCAGTGGGGATCGCCGGCGATTGGGTCGAAGGGTCAGCAGCCTCCAAGAAACGATTGGCCGAATCGAAGGGGCGATGCATCTTTGTTGTCGAACCGGACGGCATGTCCATTCTGGTGAGGCGCACTCGTGAACCTTTATATGTCATGAGAAATCGTGAAGTGATGTGGCACTGGGCCTATCGACCAACGATCATTCTCACACAGCGGAGGACAAAGCCTGTGACGGTAGGACCGACACTGGTCTATGGAAAAGACAGGCAACCACAGAGCGTCGATCGAACTGATCTCAAACAGGTGCAACGAATCAATCGAGCATGGGGAACCATCCGGCAGGCCTGGCCCGAGGAACAGTGGATCCTCACACTGTTCACCTCCCGAATCATTCCGCTCAGGGCGAAAGGCGTCGTGAGTTTCAGTTATCGGCATCGGCCCGGTCTGTCCTTCATCAACTGTTTTGATCGGGACGATCTGGACCTCATCGACGACCTCATCCATGAAAACAGCCATCACCATTTGAATCTGCTCCTGAGGAAGCATGTCTTATTTCTTGGCGACCATAATCAACAGATATTTTATTCACCCTGGCGGCGAAGCCTGCGCCCGCTGAGAGGCATTCTCCACGCGACCTTTACCTTCACAATGGGAGCGATACTCTTTGAACGGCTGTCAACGTGGGGGGCGAGAGGCGTGAGGCGAGGGGCGAGAGGTAAGAAGAGGTCAAATCGAAAGGAGAGTCTAATCCCACTGACGAAAGCGCAGGTCTTGCGCGCCCATTTTCGCTGTCTTGAAGAGTTGGAATCAGTTCGCTATTCGATTCAAGACTTGGAATATGCCGACCGACATTTAGGCTGGCTCACCGGCTCAGGCCGGCGACTGGTTGGGCAACTGGCACAAGCGATCACGAAGGTTGGAGGCAAGATCATGCCCCATAGAAAGGCGGTTCTTCGATCGAAGTTCGGCCCCTCCCTCCGCCGGCATGTCGAGGAATTGAAGAAGGCCCGCCAAACCTACGGACCGGTGCGATTGAGTCGAGCATGACATCATGTGAAACGTGCTAGGGTTCAACAACAACATCCACAAACGCCGGCAACGAATCTGCTCCTTTTTTGTCCGTTACCCGCAGCTTAAAGCGGAAGAGTTTTGGCTCCGACACGGACGGGGCCACGAACGAGGCTTTCGGCATGTTGAGATCCAAGAGCGGCACCTTCGCGCCACGAACCTGGCTCCAAGAATAGAAAAGCGCTTCTCCCTCCGGATCCCGGCTGCTCAGTCCATTCAACTCAACCTTGGTGCCGGAGCTGACGGTACGATTGGCTCCGGCCACGGCGACCGGCGGTTCATTCGGTTCGTCACCGACGGCGACGTTCACGTCCAGCGAAGCCTGTTTCCCTCTGTTCTTCACCGTGATCACGGTTTTCCCGTTCCCCACGATCTTGAGCATCCCATCCGACAGCACCTGAATGACCTTCTCATTCGATGACTGGTAGTTGGTGCCGCTCGTTGGGGCCGTCAGAGGTCTCGAAACGCCGTCAGCGAAATCACCAACAACAGGAAGTTCAAAGATCTTGCCCAACACATCCACCTGGCCATAGGTGGCCAGCTGACCCTCTCGTCCCAGCAGCAAGGGCTTATCGGTTTCGAAGTCAATGTTCTGGAGCTCTGCCTGAGGCTCCGCATTGACAACGATCTCATCGAAGACAGTTCTGGTTCCCAGTCGCCCTCGTGAGATTTCGGCCACAGCGAGCAGCCGCATGGGGCCGATCGCTTCCAACGGAACCTTCAGGGGGCCGCCGAACGCGGGATCCTGCTCTCCCGTCGAGACAAGCACCGGCGACGAGACGACCGAGCCTCCCACCACGGTGTCCTTGTGGAGAAACTTGTCCACAGAGATCTTGGCTCCTGATTTCGACGGGCCCGACTCGCTTTCCTCCTGCTGTACCAGGGTTTCGTCCTGCTCCCGATACCAGTAGTACCGCACCGTGACGATGCCGATGTCGTTGCCCAAGTCCACATGGGCGGTGACGGTTTGTCCCGCCGTGAGTTTGGCTCCGGTTACCGGTTCCGTAATTTTGAATGCGAACGCCTTTTCTACGGGCAAGCTTGTGACAAGAGCGAAAGTGAGAAGGTTTGCAAGTGCGAGCGAGATTCGGTGGACCGCGAGCTTTGTCGTTTCGACTTGCAACCTGTGGTTGCTTTTCATGGTCACCTCGTCAGGTGGAACGGCACGTCCGTGAGAATTACGCGATCTTTGAACAGGAGCGCCGCCTTTAACATTAGCGCGCGCTGATTGTGCAAGATGTTCTGCCACCAGCGGGCCGGCAGAATTTCCGGGATCACGACGGTGATCCAACTCTCGGGTTCCTTCTCTAGTATCTCTTCGATGTAGTCGAGGAGGGACCCGAGAATCGACCGATAGGGCGAAGGAAGGACAACCAAATTAACTCCGCAACCCCATTGCGCCCACTGCATCTCCAGCTTGGCCGTCTCTTCCGATTCGGTATCTACGAGGACGGCGCGAATCTCACCAGGCCGGCTGCGCGCATAGTCCACGGCGCGGATCACGGCTCGGTTCACGCCACCGATGGGGATGAGGACGATGTTTCGCCTAGGGAGGGGGGGGCGGTGGCCGCGGCTAAGAGTGACTTGTTCGGTCACCGCCTGATAGTGAGAACGGACCCCTCGGAACATCATGATGAAGAACGGGATAAGGACGACCACGATCCAGGCGCCATGCACGAATTTCGTGCTGGCGATGATTGTCGTCGCAATGGCCGTGGTGACCGCGCCGATCCCGTTAATCACAAGTTTCTCCCTCCAATGGGGCCCGCGCTTGACCAGCCAGCGCCTCACCATGCCGGCTTGGGAAAGGGTGAACGAAAGGAACACCCCGACGGCATACAGTGGAATGAGGGCATGGGTGTCGCTTTCGAAGAGCACAATCAGGAGACCCGATGACGCTCCCAGGATAATGATCCCGTTCGAGAACACGAGCCGGTCGCCCATCATGGCCATCTGATGGGGCATGAAGCCGTCGCGGGCGAGCAAGGACGCAAGCCGGGGAAATCCGGCAAATGCGCTATTGGCGGCCAGGATCAAGATCAACATGGTCGATCCCTGCACCAAGTAGTAGAGGAATCCTTCCCCAAAAGTGGCTCGAGCAATCTGTGAGACGACGGTTTCATCTTCTTTCGGGATGACACCCAGAGAGTACGCCATGATGCTGATGCCTAGGAAGAGGGTCGCCAAGATGGTTGCCATGCCGGCCATCGTGAGAGCGGCGTTCTTCGATTCCGGTGGACGGAAGGCCGTGACTCCGTTCGAGATGACCTCTACCCCAGTGAGCGCCGTACAACCGGAGGAGAACGCCCTCAGCAGGAGAAACAACGAGACGGTTTCAACTCCGGCCTGCGTCACGACATTCTGTGGAGTGACCGGATTCACCCGGCCGGACAGGAATTGATAGGCTCCGACCCCCAGCATCACTAGGAGCGAGCCGATAAACAGATAAGTTGGTACAGCAAACACCTTTCCCGACTCACGAACTCCCCGTAAGTTGACGAGCAACACGATCAAAATGGCAAAGACTCCGAGCGCGGTCCGATGGGGAAACAGCGCAGGAATGGCCGAGGTGATGGCCGCAATGCCGG
>DASPUC010000028.1 GCA_035623075.1 Nitrospiraceae bacterium
AAGGATGGAGGCGCCACGCTCGGAACGGGCACTCTCATCGGTGGCAAGGCGACGTTCAAGACCTCAGGGCTGTCGGCGGGGGCGCACTCCATAACGGCGGTCTACGGTGGCTCGACGAGCTACAGCGGCAGCACATCGCCCGTGCTGACGCAGACGGTGAACCGATGACTGCCGGCTTCCGGAGTGACGAGGGCCGGTGGCCCACTCAAGCCCGGTTTTGTGGCTTGAATGGAATGGGCACTGAGCCGGGACGGAGAGACCTGGGGACAGACGGGATGTTTCAACTCGTCTCATAAATTCCTGAACAGGATTTGCATGCAGCCAAGGCGGACCATGCCAAAGAAGTGAAATGGCGAGGTCCCTAAAGTCGTCGAGCCGTGACCCCACCGGCGAGGGCGCGCCTCGTGGGCGGTCGCTGCAACAGCCGCGGAGTGCGGGTTGTCTATGCCTCAACTTCTTAGCGCTTGCGGCAATTGAGACCTTTGTAAATCTGGAACCAAATCTCCAGCCCAACGACTTGGTTTCGATCGAGGGCGACATTCCCGACGAGCTTGAAATTGGACGATTGGACCCGAAAGGACTTTCCGTCCATTGGTACGAAACGAGAGATGAATCGTTGCGTCGGTTCGGAGATGAGTGGATTCGTGCCGGGCACGGGACGGCTCTGCTAGTCCCGTCGGCTGCGATCCGTGGCGAATGGAATATCCTGCTGAACCCGGCTCACCGGGACTTTTCCAAGATCAGGTTCCAAGACCCGCTGCCGTTTGAATTCGACGCGCGCATGTTCCGTTGACGAAGTGAAGTGTGGCCATGCAGCAGGGTAGCAGTAATGTCGGCGCTTACGAGGCAAGGACGCACTTCTCTCAACTACTAGAAAGGATGGAAGCGGCGAGGAGATCATTATCACCAGGCATGGCGCACCGGTAGCGAAGCTCGTGCCTGTGAAAAGAAGCAAGCCCAGAGCAGCACGCCGCCGCCATTACGGATTCAGAAGCTCGGCGCCAGTCTGTCCCTTCTAGCCTCTCTTCCTAAACATCCGAACCGCGATGTAGATGACCACCACGATGATTGCGGCTTCAATCAAAAGCCTCATTATGCAGCCTTCTTCTGCGCTTGCTGTTGAACCCTCGCCTTCGCCCACCGAAGTCGCTGCCCTGCCGCGATCTTATTCCGGGCGGCTCGGCTCAAATTGCGCTTTGGCTTGGACGCCTTGGCCTGCTTGAACCTTGCCCACCTCGCCCGTTGCGCAGCCGCGATCCTAGCGCGTCCAGCGGCTGATATCCTGCGTGTCTTCCGGGACGCTCTCCTCAAGTACCGTGCTAGCCGACCCGGCGAATTGACACCTTCGAGGGCTGCTATTACACGCTCGATGCGGTCGCGCTCCGCACGAAGTTCCACAAGAATCCTGTTAGTGTCCATAATGACTCCTCGGCTGGCATCTTAACAGGCCGAAAGGAAAGCTCACAAGGCGAGTTATGTCAGCTTGGTCCAGACAGAATGGGCATAGTGCGCAGCCGATCAAGTGGAGCAGTCTGTGTATTGTCCCTCGATGCTCTGGCTAACTGGGGCCGGCTGTTTCATGTTCTGACCCAGTTGACATTTCCAAATCGGGAATAACGGGACAAATCATGGCTCTGGAGGAACCACAAGGTTGCTTTGGCGCAATGACCAAACCTTTCCCATATGTAATCCTGAGTGATACTTGAGTCATAGTCTCAACCTCGCCTGTCAGTGATTCGGGCTTGAACTGGGACAGGCGGTGGCGGCTTGGAAAGATCAGCCATTCGGGTTCTCGTCGTAGATGACTACGAGGCTTGGCGGCGCTTCGTCCGTTCGACGCTTCAAGAACAGCCGGGTCTGCAGATCATTGGCGAAGTATCGGACGGGCTGGAGGCGGTTCAGAAGGCGGAAGAACTCCAACCAGACCTGATTTTGCTGGACGTTGGGCTCCCGCAGCTGAATGGAATCGAGGCTGCCCGACGAATCCGCAGGGTCTCCCCCCACTCCACAATACTCTTCGTAAGCCTACTCGCCTCCGCCGATGTGGTGCGAGCGGCCCTTGGGACGGGTGCAAGGGGTTACGTTTTCAAAACCGATGCCCGAAGCGAGCTTTTGACCGCTGTGAACGCGGTTCTGCGGGGCTACCAATTTGTCAGCAGCAGATTTGCGGGTCACGATTTTATCGGGGCTTCGGATGCCCGAGGTCTCGAAAGCGTCCGACTCAATAGGGTCTCCACATCGCTCTTGCCGTACAACGGCGAAATCGCCCACCGCCACCAGGCGGGGTTCTATTCTGATGATCGATGGTTTCTAGATGACCTGACGCAGTTCATCGGAACTGCTCTCAAGGCGGGGAATCCGGCTATCGTTGTTGCGACCCAGTCGCACCGGGACAACCTTCTTCAACGATTGCAGGCTTACGGTTTGGACATCGGTGCAGCTATTGAGCAGGGCAGATACATCGCATTGGATGCTGCCGCCACGGTCTCGACATTCATGCTCAACGACCTGCCCGACCCGGCTCGCTTCTTGGAGCTGGCGGGCAAGCTCATTACGACAGCTGCCAAGTCTATATCCAGAGAGCATCCGCGAGTCGCGCTGTGTGGAGAATGTGATCCTCCTCTCTGGACGATAGGCAACGGAGAGGCAGCGATTAAGTTGGAACAACTCTGGAACGTGATCGCTGGGCGGTACGACGTGGATATTCATTGTGAGTATCCACTGAACAGCTTCCACGGGGAGCAAGGCCACCACATCTTCGAACGAATCTGTGCAGAGCATTCCGCCGTCTATTCCCGGTGATTTATCAGGGTCAGAATGTCATGCGGCAGCGTCCCCTGCAATATCACGATGATGAGAACAGCAAGCGCGGATGGGGAGCGTTGTGACACGTATGACTTCCCGCACAGCACTGCCCGGTCAACCGGGTCGTGGGCGGGGTTCGGAAACGACGCAAGCAATAGTGGGAGCCGGACGCTGTGGGTTCTGTGGGAAGCGGGCAAGCAGGAAGCCGGGCCTGTGTCCGAAATCCCAGTTTTTGGTGATCGGTACGTGCTATCGAATATCGAAGTGCTGGAAAGTGCAGAACGTTGAGAAGCGGTACTGGAGCAGCTGATGTCCAAAACGATCAAGAAAATCGCGCTACTGATCGCCGTGTTCATTCTGACCGTCTTTGTCGTATTTGTTTTTAATCAAACGATGGAGATTGTCCAAGAAGCCAAGAGTTTGAATCTCACCCTCGGCAACGGTCTAATGTGGGGTCTCCTTTTCACCTACTCCATACTGCTCACAACCCCACTCGTGCTTTGGTTTCGGTTGCCGAAACGGATGGCACCGCCAACGACCTCAGAGGGTGAGGCTTATGACCGTTTTCTCTTCGATTTCAAGCGGCGCCTGTCACGCCATCCCCATCTTCGCGGACTCCCTTTGGATTCCGAGACAGACATCGAAGCCGCCCTCCGGATACTCGACAAGCACGCCGACGACGTGGTCAGCTCCACTGCCTCGGCAGTCTTCCTCAGCACTGCCGTACTGCAAAGCGGGCGGCTGGACGTTTTGGTGGTCTTCGCTGCTCAGACTCGGCTCATCTGGAAGATTGCCCACGTTTACTATCAAAGACCTTCGCTGCGCGACTTCATGCAACTGTATGCCAACGTTGCGTCCACCGCCCTTATCGCTGCGGGGATCGAGGACATCGACGTGGACGTACTGGTCGGAACGATCTTCGGTTCCACCGTCGCAGCCATTCCGGGTATGCACCTGCTGGCGAGTTCTATCTTGTCGGGGTCAGCCAATGCATTCTTGAGCCTTCGTGTGGGAATAATCACCAAAGAGTACTGTCGCTGCACCACACGAGTCGAAAAGAAAGGGCTGCGTCGGGCAGCAACA